>CAIWFB010000076.1 GCA_903911825.1 uncultured Verrucomicrobia subdivision 3 bacterium | reverse complement strand
CGGGCGTCTGGCAAAAAGCGAATCAGATTCAATTCACATCGCGCGGCTACGTCACTTTGATCGAAACCAACACGGCAGCAGAGTCTTCGGTCGGTGATAACTATACCAATCTTTACAACGTCACTCGCACGCTCACGTTGAGTAATCAGCCTGCGTTGCCGACCTTTGATCCCATCGTGGTGAGCAGCGCTACGGCAAGTTTACTGAACACGCAATTGCTCGTGCAATGGCAGATGCCGCTCTCCAGTTCGCCGCAACTGGATTACCGCATCGAAGTTTTTAATAATCCCAGCTACACCGGTTCGCCCGTCGTGAATTTTTACGATCGCGAACCCGAGACGCGGCAGAAGCTGCTGAATATTTCCGGTCTGGCCACACCTTATGTCCGGTTGACCATCGCGGACATTTTTTATAACACCAACGCCCCGATTCTGATCACGCCGACGACGGCAGTTGTCAGTCCCGCTACCAATGTCACGGAGGCAGTCGGCGGATTGGCGTATCAATATTACGAAGCAGCTTCGGGGAATTGGGGCGCGCTGCCCAACTTCGCGACGCTCACGCCCGTCAGCCAAGGAGCGGTGAGTGTGCCGGAACCAACGCCTCGGAAGCGGCGCATCAACTACGGTTTTAACTACACCGGTTTTCTCACGGTGCCAGCGGATGGGCTTTATTCCTTCACGCTGCATTCCGGCGATGGCAGCAAATTGATTGTTGATGGCACGACGGTGATTGATTTCGATGGCTTGCACGATTCTTCGCAGTTCATGAGCGGTGGCTTGGCGCTGGCTGCGGGTGCGCACACGTTCAATTTGCAATTCTTCAAAGGCGCGGCGAATCCCGTCAACACGACGACTTACACCGATGGATTGGGGTTGGCTTACGAAGGCCCCGGCATCGCGTTGACGGATGTTCCGGCAGCCATTTTCTCGCGCACCACGAATGGAATTGAGCCAACGATTATGCTCACTGTGCCGACGAATAATGCGGTGGTGCTCAACTCAAATCCGGGTATCAATGCCGCCGTCACGGCCAACGGTGCCACGGTCAATAGCGTCCGCTTTTATCTCACCGATTTTTATTCCTACTACAACCGGCCCAGTCGGGGCGTGGATTATTATTTGGGGCAGGACGCCGGTGCGCCGTATGTGTTCAACTCCATGGTTTGGACCGCGCCGACCAATCTGGTTCGCGCCCGGTTGATTTATAACAGCACCAACACGATTGATTCCGCGCCGATCGCCGTGGCCACGACCAATTCGTCTTTTGGCTCTTGGTTTTGGTCACCGCTGGAGATGCACAATTATCCTTCCGGCGCGAGTTTGCAGGCCAATACGGTCACGCTGCTGGGCGATGGGATGAATATTTTGAGCCGCCGCGTCACGGGCGATTGCACGTTGATCGGGCGATTGGCCAGTATCACTCCGGGTGGCGCTGGGCCGGAAGGCGTGACGCCGAGCAGCGATTGGCGGGCAGGCATCATTTTGCGCGGCACCACCAACACCACTCTGGGGCAACCGTTGGGCGATGGCAGCGGCACGCGCTTCGTCGCCTTATTTGGATCGGTCGGCGGCGGAACTTATTTTGAAGACGACACGATGCGCAATGGCAACGGCGATGCGAATCGTTGGTCGAGCAATTTGGGCGGCGGCAATCGTTGGTTTAAATTGCAGCGCGTCGGCAATCAATTCACCAGTTCCATTTCTTTGGACGGCAACAATTGGACCGTGGCCAGCACCACGAATCTGCCGAGCTTCGGTTCGACGATTTACGCGGGCGTGTTCACTCATGCGGTGCAGTCCATGAATCCAAACATCCACCTCGCCAGTTTTGACAGCATCAGTCTCACGGGCACGAATGTGAGCGGCGCGGCGAGCGTCAATATCAGCCCGCTGACGAATGCGGTCATCGGTGGCTTGCCCGCCACGTTTACTGCGTCGGTCATCGGGCCAATCCCCACCAATTACCAATGGCAATTGAACGGCACGAATATCGTCGGCGAAACGAACGTTAGTATGAATATTGCCAGTGCGACTCCGGCGGAAGTCGGTTTCTACACGGTCATTGCCAGCGGCGTCACCAGTGCGCCTGCGATTTTGGTCATCACCGCTCCCGCTGGTTCCGGAGTGTGGACGAATGACTTGGGCGGCTCTTGGGCCACGAGTAATAACTGGAGCGGCGGCTTGATCGCGAGCGGCACGGATGCGGCGGCTGATTTCAGCACGTTAACTCTCGCCGCAAATCGCACTGTCAGCCTCGACGGTGCGCGGACGGTGGGCGCGCTAATTTTTGACGATCTAAATCCATCCGTTGAACACAACTGGACATTGACCACCGGCAGCGGTGGTCCGCTCACGTTGGCAACGAGCAGCGGCACGCCCAATATCGCAGTAAAGGGGGCCACCAATATCATCAGCGCTGTGCTCGCTGGAACGCAGGGATTCACGAAAACCGGAGCCGGTTATTTGACTTTGAGCACGGCGGCGACTTTCACCGGCGCGACGACGGTGAGCGCAGGCACGTTGGAAGTCCAAACCAAAACGGGCGACGTGGCTTACACGATTGCGCAAGGTGCTACGTTGAAAATTGGTTACAGCACTGGTGGTGGTTACGCCACCACCGGCTTGTCGATTTACGGCGATGGCACGAATGCGACGACGGGCTTTTATCTTGCGGGCGGAAAAAATTACAATGCCAGCGGACAGATTTCGTTGCTCGCCGCGCCAACGGTCATCCGCCAATACGGCTCCGGTCTAGCCAGCATCGGCACGTTCGATATCAATGGCACCGGTTTGTGGTGCACCGCGGCGGCTTCCGGTTCCGTTCTCGAAACGAATGTGCAGATGATCAGTTCCGGTTTCGGCATGTCGGTGCAGATTGATGTCGGAACGAATACGGCGACCGGCGACCTCACGATCAAAGGCCCGCTTAACGTCGGGAGCCTCGGTTTTTACAAACGCGGCAGTGGCACGCTGGCATTGAAAGGCGTCGCCACCACTGGCAATACGGCGGTGCAGATTCAAGGCGGCATAGTCTTGTGCGGCACGAATAATTGTCTCGGCTCCAATGCGTCAGTGCCTATTTCCAGTGGCGCTACCTTGAACTTGAATGGTTTTAACCAGTCCGTTGCTTCGCTCAATGCGGTTGCGGGGAGCACCCTATCATTTGGCGGCACGAATACGTTGACCGTGGCCAACCCGCCGGCGTTGGCGGGAACATTGCGGTTGGCGATTAGCAAAGGCGCGATTCCGTTCAGCAGTAAACTCGCGGTGACCAGCGGCACGTTGACCAATGGTGGTTCGCTGACAGTTTCCAATCTGGTTGGCTCAGCGCTGGCGGTGGGCGATACTTTCACACTGTTTAGCGCGGCGAGTTTTGCGGGCACCTTCTCAATCGTCAGCTTGCCTGCGTTGCCTCCAGGCATGGTTTGGGATGCAAGCAGTCTGGCGACGGCGGGCACGATCACCATTGTTACTTCGGGTTCAAATTCGTGGAACGGCGGCGGCGCGGATGGTAATTGGAATACGGCGGCGAATTGGAATACCGGCTTGCCCGCTAATGGCGACGTGCTCACGTTTGGCGGAGTTTTACGCCCAAGCAATACCAACAATCTACTCACCGGCGTTGGTCAGGCTGTGTTCACGAACGGCGGCTTTGCCCTATCAGGAAATCCGGTGACGCTCCAATGGGGCTTGGTCAGTCAGACGGGGAATAATGGTTGGGGACTTAACTCAACGCTGTTGCAGGCACAGTCTTTTGTGAGCACCAATGGAAGCCTCACTGTGAGCGGAGCCGTGACCAATGGCGGTTTTGATCTGACGCTCGATGGTCCGGGCACGAATGTGTTGAATGGAGTGATTTCCGGCAGTGGCGCGTTGATCAAAGCAGGCACCGGCGCGCTGTTGCTCAATAACGCAAACACCTTTTCCGGCGCGACCGCAATCAATGCCGGCACCGTGAAATTAGGCAATGCGGCGGCGCTGGGAACCTCAACGGTTACAGTCAATGTGGGGGGCACTTTGGATGTTGCCGGATTTGCGATGGCGCGTCCGCTGACCATCAGCGGTGTGGGCGGCAATGGCTTAGGGGCGCTTTACAACAGTTCCACCACGGCGGGTTCAACCCTTGGCACGTTGACTTTGGGGGCTGATGCCACCATCCGGGCGGCGACAAATCTGAACACGGCAACATTCAATACGACTGGCATTGATCTCGGAAATAATACGCTGACCCTGATTTCAAACCGGCTGACGCTGGACAGCACGGATACTTTTACTTCGAGCGGTAATGTCGCAGCCAGCAACGGTGCAGTTCTTAATATTTCGGGAAGTTCATCCGCGACTGGCACTGCGACCATCACTCTGAACGCCGGTTCCGCTTTGGATATTCGCGATTGCAATAATTCCGCCCAAGGAACATTGCCTAATCTGGTGCTCAACGGAGGACAAATTTCCAACGGCGGTTCAACCGCTCCTACCCCCGGAAACGGTGGCGGCACGGCGCTGCAGATTTTGAAGAACCCGATCAACGCAGCAGCTGGCGGAGGCTTGCTCGCAGGCAACAACACTGCGTTTGGCGGCACTGGTGAGCAGTATTTCCTTTGCTTGGCGGGCGCACTGACGGGTTCTGGCCCATTGACCAACAACAGCACCAAGGGCGTTGAATTTCAAGGCGACGTTTCGGGCTACAGCGGCACTTTGAACATCAGCGGCACGAGCACGTTGGCTTTCAACGGGGCAGCAGATCAGGTTTTCAACGGTGCGCTCGCGGGAGCTGCGGGCGGTAAGGTGGCCAAGTATGGCACCAACAAGTTAACGCTCGCGGGCACGAACTCTTATACCGGCGCCACCACCGTAAACGCTGGCACGTTGCTGGTGAACGGAGTAACGGCTGCTGGTGCCGTGACAGTTTCATCCGGAGCAGTGCTTGGCGGTAACGGCAACCTCAAAGGCGCTACCACGGTGGCGAGTGGCGCTAGTCTCACTCCGGGAAATAATGGCATCGGCAAATTGATTGTCAGCAACACGCTGGCGTTGTCCGGCAGCACGCTCATGGAGATCAGTCGTAACGGTGGTGTGCCGACGAATGATGCCGTCATTATTTCCAGCACGTTCACGGCGGGCGGTTCCTTGATTGTGACAAATATCGGCACCAACGTTTTGGCGATTGGCGACACTTTCAAATTATTCACTGCTGCCGTGTATGCAGGTTCTTTCGCCAACGTGACGCTGCCGGCTTTGCCGACGAACCTCGTATGGAATGCCGCCGCACTGACGAACAGTGGCTTAATTTCAGTAACGGTCGGCATCTCCACGCCACCGGTGGTTTCCAGTCTG
>CAIWFB010000075.1 GCA_903911825.1 uncultured Verrucomicrobia subdivision 3 bacterium | reverse complement strand
GGTCGCGACCACGAGCCGGTTATCAGCTTTGCTAAAAGAGGCATCGAAGTCACCAGCCAGACCGACTTCGACGGTGAGTTCTTTGATGGAATGCTGCTGGCCTTTGCGGGTAATCTTCATGACGCGGACGCGCGCCTTGCCGTATTGGTGTTGGATGAGTTTCATATCGCTTTCCTTGTTTGAAGTCTTATCTTAGACGCAGATTTAAGGATGACACGCCAAAAAACGCATGGCTAAAAAACTCACGCTGACAGAGCTGAATGAATCGACGTCGGAAGTTTTTGTTAGAGTCGTCGGTCCCGTGTTTGAGCATTCACCATGGATTGCTGTGGCCACGGATGGCCAAAGACCGTTCACCGATTTCCCTCATTTATATCAGGCGCTTTGCGAAACCGTGATCCGTTCCGACGAAGCCCAGCAACTCGCGCTCATTCGTGCGCATCCCGACCTCGTGGGTAAACTGGCGTTGGCTGGTCAATTGACGCGTGAGTCCACCGACGAACAGGCCAGTGCAGGTTTAACTCAATTGACACAAGCAGAGATTACGCTCTTCCAAAAGCAAAACGCTGCCTATCAGACTAAATTCGATTTCCCATTCGTAATTTGTGCGCGACTTAACAAAAAGGCGGCAATCATTGCGGGCTTTGAGAGGCGTCTTAAAATTTCCCGGGCACAGGAGATTAAAACGGCGCTTGAAGAAATCTTTAAAATCGCCGAACTTCGGCTGAAGGATTTAATCGCCAATTGATTTATGCCCGCAAAAATTAGCACGCATGTTCTCGATACCGCGCACGGTTGTCCGGCGGCGGGAATGAAGATTGAGCTGTGGTCACTCGACGGCGAAGAGCGCACGCTGCTGACCAGCGCCAAAACGAATCCCGATGGCCGCACCGAAACACCCTTGCTGGCGGCGGACGAAATGCAGGCGGGGCATTACGAAATTATTTTCTACGTCGGCGATTATTTTGCCGCCAAGTGGGCGAATCTTCCGAAGATCCGTTTCCTCGACAAAGTTCCCGTCCGCTTCGGCATCGCTGATGCGGGCGCGGGCTATCATGTTCCGCTCCTTTGTTCGCCATGGGCCTACTCGACTTATCGCGGGAGCTGATGCGTCGCTGCGACGCCCTCGGTGCCATCAGCGAAGAACGCGGTCAACTCACCCGCACCTTTGCTTCTCCCGCCATGCGCCGCGCCAATAAACTAGTTGGCTTCTGGATGCGCGAGGCTGGTTTAGTGGTGCGCGAAGATGCGGCCTTCAATCTGCTTGGCCGCTGGAAATCTAAAAAACGCGGAGCCAAAACTCTGCTGCTCGGTTCGCATCTCGACACGGTTCGCAACGCTGGTAAATACGACGGCCCGCTTGGTGTGCTCACTGCCATCGCCGCCGCAAAACTCTTGCGTGAGCAAGGCGTGGAGTTGCCATTTCACCTCGAAGTCGTCGGCTTCAGCGACGAAGAAGGCGTGCGTTATCACACCACTTATCTCGGTAGTCGCGCGTTGGCTGGGACTTTGAGCGCCGCTGATCTGGCGCACGTCGCGGAAAAGCAAATCATCAAAGCGCGTCGTCGTCGTCGCGAGTTTCTGGGTTATGCGGAAGTTCACATCGAGCAAGGGCCGGTGCTGGAAGCAAAGAATTTGCCCATCGCAGTCGTCACTGCGATTGCTGGCCAAAGTCGTTTGCAGGTTGAGTTTCAGGGCACACCCGGTCACGCCGGAACCGTGCCGATGAATTCGCGCCAAGATGCGCTCGCCGGAGCAGCGGAATTTATTCTCACGGTAGAATCAGTTGCCGCAGGTCGTTCCGGAACCGTTGCCACCGTGGGAAAACTCACGGTCGCCCACGGTGCCAGCAATGTGATTCCCGGTCACGTTTTACTGACGTTGGATGTCCGCGATCAGAAAGATTCACATAGCCTGGCAGCGGTGCGCACTTTGCATGCCAAAGCCAAAGCTATCGCTAAGCGACGGGGCCTAAAATTGACGTGGACGCCGGTGCAGCAGGCTGCCGCTGTGCCCTGTGATCCAAATTTGACGCAGGTTTTTTCCAAGTGCATTACGCAACGCGGGCTGGAAGTGCTCAAGTTGCCCAGCGGAGCCGGCCACGATGCCGTGGCGCTTTCGGAAATTTGTCCGGTAGCGATGCTGTTTGTTCGTTGCCAAGGTGGCGTTAGCCATAATCCTGCCGAGTCCATAAAAACTGCCGACGTCGCGCCCGCTATTGGCGTGTTGGCAGATTTCATGCAAGCTCTTGCCGTTCGATATGCCTGAATTTGATTTACTCATTCGCGGTGCCCAGCCCTTTCCGACCCTCGGAATTTCCAACGGAAAAATTGTCTCTTTGTCGGACGGTTCGGCCCACGATGAGATTGATGCGACCGGCTTGCATATTTTTTCCGGGGTGATTGATTCGCACGTTCACTTCAATGAACCGGGTCGCGCTGATTGGGAGGGGATTGAAACTGGTTCCCGTGCTCTGGCTGCGGGCGGCGGCACTTTGTTTTTTGACATGCCGTTGAATGCACATCCACCGACGTGTGATGCGGCAAGCTTTATTGAGAAGGTTTTTGCCGCTGAAGAAAAATCCCTGACGGATTTTGCGCTCTGGGGCGGACTCGTGCCCGGCAATCTCGACAAATTGGAGCGTCTCGCCGATCGCGGTGTGATTGGTTTCAAAGCCTTTATGTCGAACAGCGGCATTGAAGATTTTGAATGCGTGGATAACGCGACCCTAAAAGAGGGCATGAAGCGCGCCGCGCAACTGGGCAAGCTCGTCGCCGTTCACGCCGAGAGCGATGCTATTACCTCACGACTCGCCGCCAAAGCGTTGGCAGAAGATAAAATTTCCATCCGCGATTATCTGGATTCGCGCCCGATTCACGCGGAACTCGAAGCCATTCACCGCGCGATTGAGATGTCGCGCGAAACCAAATGCGCGTTGCACATCGTGCACGTCAGCAGCGGCGCAGGCGTGGCCTTGATTGCCAGCGCGCAAGGGCAGGGCGTGGATGTGACTTGCGAGACCTGTCCGCATTATCTGGTGCTCACAGCGGACGACATGGAAAAGCTCGGCTCCGTCGCCAAGTGCGCACCGCCGCTACGCCCGAAATCGGCGCAGGATGTTTTGTGGCGCTACTTGGAAAATGGCTACGTTAAAACAATTGGCTCCGATCATTCACCTTCGCCGCCGGAGATGAAACGAAATTACAATTTCTTCAAAGTCTGGGGCGGCATTTCCGGTGTGCAACACACGCTTCCATTGCTCATCACGGAAGGGCATTTGAATCGTGGGCTTGCGCTCCAGACCATTGGCGATTTACTGTCCGCCAACGTCGCCAGCCGTTTTAAACTTCCGAATAAAGGTAAAATTGCCGTTGGTTTTGACGCTGACTTTGCGCTCGTGGATTTGAACCAGACGTTCACCGTGACGAAAGAAGAGTTGCTCTATCGGCACCCGCAAAGTCCCTACGTTGGCCGCGCGTTGACAGGGCGTGTCGTTCAGACCATCCTGCGCGGGAAGAGCATTTACAAAGACGGCCAGATTGTTTCGCCGCCGATTGGCCGCCTGATAAAACCGAACCGCTAACATTATGTCAGACCTATTTGGTTGCACTCGCACCGTTGTTAAACGTAACTATGCGCTCATCACGCCGGATGGTTTTGTGCCCAGCGTTTTGCCCGGTTGGAAAAACGCCGCTGTCATCATCAATATCGCACCCGTGTTGAACGGTCCGCGCTTCACGCAAATCCAATTCACGCTCGATAAAAACAGTAGCGGTATTGGCAACACCGCTGCGCTGGAACATTTTTATTACGTCCTTGCCGGAGATTGCACTGCGCAACTCACCGGTAAAAAACATGAGCTTACGGCGGGTAGTTATTTATTCCTGCCGCCGAAAACGAATTTCAAATTCTCTGGCGCTACTAAGGGAACCAAGTTAATCGCGTTCCAGAAAAAATTTGAAGCGCTCACCGGTCAAAAAACTCCGGGCGTCATCTGCGGTCACGCAGATGCCATCAAGGGTAATCCATTTCTCGGCAATGAAGACGCCCGACTGCAAGTGCTATTGCCCGATCAACCCGCGTTTGACATGGCGGTAAACATTTTTACCTACCAACCCGGCGCGACCTTGCCGTTCGTGGAAACGCACATCATGGAACATGGTTTGTTGATGCTGCAAGGGCAGGGCGTGTATCGCTTGGACGCCGACCATTATCCGGTGACTGCGGGGGATGTGATTTGGATGGGCAGCTATTGTCCTCAATGGTTCGTCGCGATGGGCAAAACTCCCGCGAGCTATATTTACTACAAAGACGTAAACCGTTCACCCCTGTGAAGTCCATACTATGAAAGCCCCGCTGCCAAAAAATGAAGTCCAACGCATCAAGGTGCTTTGGCAATACGATGTGCTCGATACCGTGCCGGAAGAAGTGTTTGACGAACTGGCTGATCTGGCTCGCCTGATTTGTGGCGCGCCGGTGGCATTGATTTCGCTCGTCGATGAAGATCGGCAGTGGTTCAAATCCAAACTTGGCGTCAGTATCAAGGAAACCAATCGCGATGTTTCGATGTGCGCCCATGCCATTTTGCAGAAAGATTTATTTATTGTTCCTGACGCTAGCAAGGACAAGCGGTTCAAGGATAATCCGCTCGTTATGGCTGGTCCGAAAATCCGGTTTTATGCCGGTGCGCCACTGATTACACCTGGCGGTCATGCGTTGGGCACCTTGTGCGTGCTCGATAAAGTCTCTCGCAAACTGACAGCCGATCAAAAGCAGGCGCTGCGGGTTTTGGCGCGCCATGTCATGACGCAACTGGAACTGCGCCAGCATTCGCGCGAGTTGAAAAAAGCCAAGGCGGAAATCGTTCGATTAAATCGCCTGGCCCAGAAATCGAGCCGCTAGACCTCGCCCATGAATCCACTCGTGGTTGATACAAATCGGTTGCAACGCGAGCTGGATGACCTCGCGCTGATCACCGAGTCCGAGCCACCAGTCGTCACGCGCGTTTTGTTTTCTGAATCCGATTTGCGCGGCCGCGCATTCGTTAAAAGTCTCTGTCGCCAAGCCGGACTGGTTTTGCGGGAAGATGCCGTCGGAAACATTTTCGCGCGCTGGGAAGGCACGGATAAAAATCTCCCCGCCGTCGCCACCGGTTCGCACATTGACGCGATTCCCAACGCCGGAAAATACGATGGCGTCGTGGGCGTGCTTGGCGCGCTTGAAGCGATTCGGGCTTTGCGTGCAGCGAGTTTTCAGCCGAAGCGTTCTATCGAATTGATTGTTTTTACTTCCGAAGAACCCACGCGCTTCGGCATCGGCTGTCTCGGCAGCCGTTTGCTCGGCGGCGTGCTATCGCTCGAACGCGCCGCCGCCTTGCGCGATCGCGATGGTAAAGATTTGGAATTCTGGCGCGCGGAAGGCGGTTGCACCGGCTCGCTCGATTCCGTGAAGTTGCCAAAAGATTGCTACGCCGCATTCGTCGAATTGCACATCGAGCAAGGCCCGATTCTTGAAGCGGAGAACCTCGACATTGGTGTTGTGGAAAAAATCGCCGCGCCCAGCACGCTGCGGCTGCAACTCACCGGCGTCGGCGGACACGCCGGCGCGACGCTTATGCCCGGTCGTCGCGACGCGTTGCTTGCGGGCGCGGAAATTGCCCTCGCCGTCGAGCAGGCTGCGACGACGACCGGCAGTCCCGACACCGTCGGCACGACGGGCGTGTTCCGCATCGAACCCGGCGCGGTGAACAGCGTGCCCTGCCGCGCGTGGCTGGAAATAGATTTGCGCGACACCCTCGTGAAGTCGCGCGACGCGGCATTGGTTCAGATTGAAGCCGCAGTCAAAGAAATCTGCACGCGTCGCAAGATTGAATTCACCATGGAACGGCTGAACGTTGACCCGCCCGCCATCTGCGACGCAAAGGTTGTTGCGACTGCGGAGGGTGTCGCCAAGAAACTCGGCTACTCCGTCAAGCGCATGGTCAGCCGCGCGTATCACGACTCGCTTTTTATGGCGCAAGTTTGCCCGACGACCATGATTTTCATCCCGTGCTACCAAGGCTACAGCCATCGCCCTGATGAATTTTCCTCGCCGGAGCAGATTGAAAAAGGCGTGCGCGTGCTGGCGGAAACTTTCGCGGAACTCGCGAATCGCTGATGCAAAGTCCGTAAATTGAGCGTGGGCTTTCCCCTCACCTCCATCCTCTCCGTCAAAGGGGCGAGGAAGTCAAAACTGCTCCCGTGATCAAGCCACCAGCAGCGGCGTCAACTTCTCCACCATCTCCGGCGGCAACCGCTTCGGCTTTTCCAGCCGACTCGTGCAGGCGTGAAACGTCTCGGCTTCCAGAATCAATTTGCCCGCTTGGTTCAAAATGCGATGCCCGAAATTCAGCCGCACCTTTTCCACCAACGTCGGCCAGACTTCAATCGTCAGGAGATCATCGTAGCGCGCCGGAAATTTGTAGCGTAGACGGGCTTCGATCACGGGAAAAATATAATCTTCATCCTGCAACGCCAGCACCGTGCGCCCGAGCGAACGGAGAAATTCTCCCCGCGCCGCTTCCAGCAAGTCGAGGTAGCGCGCGTGATAGATGTGGTTGCCCACGGTGCATTCCGCGTAGCTCACGCGGTGCGGGTGACAGAAATTCGCCATGCGCGCAGGCTAGGGGATGCTGCGAATTTTTCACGCTAAAAATGGCTAACCGGTGCGCCGCCGCCGCGCCTTTCCCGCAGCCAAGGGTAGGGACCAGACCGCAGGCTGTCCCCGCCCGCACTGCCCCGTGCTTGGGCGGGCGGTTCGGGGAATTCCGCTGGCCCAGCGGGGAACGCGCCAGCGGAGCCGACGCCGCGCGCCCAGCCCTACCAAATCATCCCGCGCCGGAAAAAATCGTCCGCCGATAAAATACTGGTTGAACTTTTTTGGGGAGTTGCGGTAAGGTCGGGGCCATGAAACGGCTCCCCGCCATTTTCATCGTGCTGCTCCTCGCCGCTTGGTGCGCGGGGAACTGGGGGAACGGTTTTTCGCTCTTCGGCCCCGACGCTCCGGCCGATTCGCTAGTGGATGCCTCGACGGCGGGCGACGATCTGCCTACGGAAACCGCCGCCGCAAAATCCCCCTCTGCCCCCACCCGCCGCGCCACGTTCGGGGTGGCGCTCCATCAGGAACCTGCGCCGCCCGCTGCACGGGTCACTCCTCACTCCCTGCTCGCCGCCCGCCTGTCAGCCCTGACGTGGCATTTGGCTGAACGCGCTGCCGCCGCGCCGCGCGCTCCCGCCTGCCGCGCCTGACCTTCGGTCGGGCGGTGGTGGCCCAGCCGCCCCCATCTGCCGCCGCCGCCGCGTTGCCCTACCAACCGCACCCTTCCGCCAGGGTGGCCCTCCGCCAGGAGTTCCCGTAAACCAAAATCCCGTTCCCGTGCTGTTATGTCTGCGAACCATTTTATGACCAAACCGGTCGCCCCCGCCGCGAACCGGCTCGCTGCCACGCCGACTGCCGCGCCGGCCGCCTCGACTTCGCTGAAACTTACGGTATTTCGGCGAAAACTAGCGGCATTTCGCCGCCGCCCCGCGATTTTTCGACGCCGAAATTCCATTTTTCGCGATGGTAAAATGAAATTGCGACGCCGAAATTTCATTTTTCGGCGGCGAAATATCGC
>CAIWFB010000074.1 GCA_903911825.1 uncultured Verrucomicrobia subdivision 3 bacterium | reverse complement strand
CTTGATCCAGTAACTGCCGATCCTTCAAATGCTGCTGCACCGTGATGAGATCGATCGCCTCACGCGAATTGAATTTTTCCGCCAGCGTTTCGTAAATGGTCTGGTGTCGCAGGTCGTAGAACGCCTGTTTGCCGTCATCTTTGAGCTTCTCGATACATTCGCCGATGCATTGGTTCGGATCGAGCAACGCGCAACCGAGCACGCCCATCTCGGCTTCATTGGAATGCGGCGGCAACCGGTCCAAAGTTGGACGGCTCTCGCTGCGGGCGGCTTTCTGACGGCGCACCTTCTTAAAATCTGCCCCGCCCTCGGCGCTGTTGCCGCCGGAAAGGGGATCGGAAACGGAATCAATCATTTGGCATAGAATGAATGTCGGCTCGGATAAAAAAAGAAATTATTCGGAGAAACTATCCACAAGTTATTAGCTGGTTGGCTATTTTGGGTGTGCGTGCAACAAATTTGACTCGCTTCGTTTCGCGGCTAGACTCACCGCCATTATTTTGAACATGAATCGCAAGCCTTCCATGCTGGTTGTTTTCCTCACGGTCTTCATTGACCTCATCGGCTTCGGCATCGTGGTGCCGATGATTCCGGTGTTCAGCCGCCATTTTGGCGCGAGCGCTTTTATGGTGGGTGTCATCGTGGCGTCGTTCTCGGCGATGCAATTCATCTTCTCGCCCATCTGGGGCAAACTTTCCGATCGCTACGGACGGCGGCCAATCCTCCTCATCAGCACGGCGGGCGCGGCGGTGTCGTATGTGATTTTTGCGCTGGCGGCGGGGCAGGGGAATCTCTGGTTGCTGCTGGCCTCGCGGTTATTTGCCGGCGCTTGTGGCGGCAACATCACGGTGGCGCAGGCTTATGTGGCGGACATTTCCAAGCCGGAAGAACGCTCCAAGAAAATGGGCCTGATTGGCATGGCGTTCGGGCTGGGTTTTATTTTCGGCCCCATCATCAGCGGCGTGGCGCTGAAATACATCGGTGAGACCGGTCCCGGTTGGGTCGCGGCGGCGTTGTGTGCGCTGAACTTCGTGCTGGCTTACTTCATTCTGGTGGAAAGTTTGAAGCCGGATTCGATTCAAGCAAGCGACCGTCCGCGCTTCGCGCAATGGGGACACACGCTGGGTATGCCCAAGATCGGCCTGCTGGTTTTCTTGTTCTTCATCGCGACGTTTGCGTTCAGTTGTTTTGAAAGCACGCTGGCCTTGCTCATCAGCGACAATTTTAATCTCGGCCTCGCCAGCGATGCCAAAGGCCCGGCGGCGACGGTGATTTCGTTGTTCGTCTTCTGCGGATTGATCTCTGCCTTCGTGCAAGGCGGGATGATCGGACGCTTGGTGAAATCGTTCGGCGAACCCAAGCTCATCGTGGCCAGTATGGTGATGACGGGAGCGAGTCTGATGTTGTTGCCATTGATCCATGGCGATGGTCCGTTAAAATGGTCGGCAGTGTTGCATCTGGCCGACAAGCCGTGGATTTGGATGCTGGCGGTGCTGGTGTTACTCTCGTTCGGTTCCAGCCTGTCGCGAGCACCGCTGTTTGGGCTGCTGTCCAATCTAACTCCCGCGAATGAGCAAGGCGCGACCATCGGGGTGGCGCAGAGCGCGGGGAGTTTGGCGCGGATCGTGGGGCCGTTGTTTGCGGGTGCACTTTACGGCCATCATCCGGCGATGCCCTATCTCATCTGCGGTGCGCTTTCGATTCTGGCGGGACTTTTTGCCATCCAAGCGCTGATGGCCGCGACTCCAAAAGCGAATTGAAGTTCACTTCGCGCGGAAAAAGCGGTTGGAATAACTTTTATAGTTCGTATCCACGAACGAGATGATTCCATAAGGTGAATTGTTCGTGAGAATGGAGACCCAGTTCGTTGTGGCCAGATTGGTATTTGCCTGAATGATGTAATTCGTCGTGGCCTTGCCCAAAAGCGCGGCGTAAAAACTACCGGTAGAAGTCATCGCGATATTCGTGAAACGCAGCGGGGTATTCAAATAAAGCTTCGCCACCGTGCTCGTGGCCATGCCCACGGAATTCGACGCCACGATGTCGTAGCTGCCTTCCTTGCCAATCTGAAAATTTGTGATCGTGGTGCTGGTGTTCGTCTGATTACTGTATTTCACAAAGTTCGTTCGCCACTGATAAGTTGGCGTGGGGATGCCACTGGCGGTAGCGGTCAGGGTTACGTTGCTACCCAGCGCCACGGTCTGGCTTTGCGGTTGTAAGGTGAAAGTCGGGGCGGCCACCAGATTGTAGGTCAACGCGCAATTACCCGTGGCGCCATTCAAGCCGTCCACGATGAGATAATAAGTCGTGCCATTCACCGCTGAAAACACGGTGACTTGGTGGCCGACTCCAAGGTTAGTGCTGACGCAAGCGACCGAGTTGAGCTGGCTAAAATCGCCGCCGCTCCAAGTGTAAACTGCCAGCACATTCGTGTAGCTGGAGGTGTTAGCATCTACCGTCAACGTGCCCGCGGCATTCGCGAGGTAAGCGAACCAGTAGGGCGCCCCGCCGACTTTGCCGCAATGATTTGGTTCGCCCGGTTCCGCTGCCGCGCCAAACGTGTTCCAAATATGTGTGCCGGTAAAACCACTCACCGCGACGACGTGCGGATGGATTAGCGGTGTGTAACTGCTGTCGGTGGACAGGCGAAATTTCGGCAAGGCGATGGCGTTGGGATTGTAGCCGCCATCCTCGATGTTCATCTGCAAAGAAGCGGGTTCGGTAAGAATCGTGTTGCTGCCTAAAACAATTTTGGCCTGATATTGACCGACCGACGAGGCGCTGAAATTGAAGTTCGTGAGGAAAATATTCGTCGAATCATTGGGATTGCCGTTGGTGCCGGTGAACGCCACGCCGTTCTTGAACCATTGGTAAGTCGTGAAAGCTTTATCCAGAGTGGCCGTGAGAGGGTTCGCTTTTCTGGACCACTGATTTGTTAGTCCGAGCATTGGTTTGATTTTATGG
>CAIWFB010000073.1 GCA_903911825.1 uncultured Verrucomicrobia subdivision 3 bacterium | reverse complement strand
CGCATCTTCTTCCGCAACTGCGTCGCCACCGGCGAACTCTATCCCTGCGAATGCGCCGACCGTCTCTGCGACATCTTGAAAACCGGCGACGTCGTGACCGTTGATCTCGATGCGGCCAGCGTCACTGTTCAAGCAACTGGTAAAGTGTATCAATTCAAACCGCTCGGCGATGTTCGTCCCGTCGTGGACGCCGGTGGCTTATTCAACTACGCCCGCGCGAGCGGAATGATCGCCGCAAAATAAACTCCAGTGAATCTTCTGCCCACACCCCGTTCGCTCAAACAGCGCCCGGGGATTTTTCTTTTACCGAAGCACCAACCGCTTTCTGCCATCAAGGTGGTGCGCGGTGGTTCCGTTCCTGAATATCCCGAAGGCTACGCACTTACTATCTCCAAGAATGGCGTGGAAATTTGCTTCCGCGAACCCGCCGGCTTACGCGCCGCCACCACTACCTTGCGGCAATTGCTGCGCGAATACGGCCGCCGTCTCCCGTTCGTGCAAATCAAAGATTGGCCGGACTTTGCCCGGCGTGGCGTGATGCTCGACATCTCGCGCGGGCGCGTGCCCAGGCTGGAAACGCTGCTCGACCTCGCGGAAAAATTATCTGATTTCAAAATCAACGAACTGCAGCTTTATACCGAGCACACGTTCGCTTACAAAAATTACAAATCCGTTTGGCAAAGTTGGGGCGCACTTACGGCCAAAGAAATTCAAATCCTCGATGTGCGCTGCCGCGAACTGGGCATTGATCTCGTGCCGAACCAGAATTCCTTTGGTCACCTGCGCTATTTTCTCGAAGACGCGCGTCTTAAAAAACTGGCTGAAATTCCTGAGCCTTACGAAGCCGAGACGAGAGATTTTCTTCGTCGCCCAACCACACTCGCGCCGAATCATCCCGGCACCCTGCCCTTTCTACGCGGACTTTACGACGAACTACTTCCAAATTTTTCCAGCCAATTTCTCAACATCGGTGGCGATGAAACGTGGGACTTGGGTAAGGGGCAGAGCAAAAAACTGTGCGCCACCAAAGGCAAAGGGCGCGTCTATTTTGATTTCATCAAAAAAGTTCACCGTGAAGTCGCTGGTCGCAAAAAACAAATGATGTTCTGGGGTGACATCATTTTGAAATATCCGGCGATCATCCGCGAACTACCTAAAAATATCATCGCGCTCAATTGGGGTTACGAAGCGGATCATCCCTTCGAAAAAGAAGCTGCGCAATTTGCCAAAGCCAAAGTTCCTTTTTACGTCTGCCCTGGCACTTCAACGTGGCAGACGTTGCTCGGCCGGCATGAAAACGGTTTCGCCAACCTGCGTGCCGCTGCCAAAGCCGGGGAAAAATTCGGCGCACTCGGCTACCTCAATACCGATTGGGGCGACGGCGGACATCCACAGCCACTTGCCGTGAGCTGGCCGTTGTTCGCCGCCGGTGCCGCGCTCGCGTGGAATGCTCAAAAGCTGGACGAATCTAAAATGCTCGACGTGTTAAACCGAGATGTATTTGCCGATTCGACAGGTAAAGTTGCTTGTGTCGCTTACGACCTTGGTTTCGTTCATCAAAAGCTAGGCGTCAAAGCGCTCAATGAAACCCCGCTCGGCAGTGTCATCGCTGCGCCGAAGCCGGAAGATCGGGAATTATTTTGCCGTAACGGTTTGAAGTGGGCGGCTAAAATTCCGGGCGCAAAAATTAAAGCCACATTGAACGCGATTGAAAAACAGCGTGCTGTTTTGCGTCGAGCAAAACCGCAGACGGAAGCAGCCAAGGTTCTCGCCTTAGAATTGGATCTCGCCGCACGTATGGCGGCGCACTCTTGTAAATTCATGCTGTGGCAGCAAGCTGTTACGACTGGAAAAAAAGTGGATGCCCGAAAATTGGCACAGGCGGGTATCTGCGAATTACGTCAGCTGGAAAAGGATTTCAATCGCGCCTGGACCTTGAGGAATAAAGCTACTCCAAAACACTGCTCACCTTTTCTGCATTGGCGGATGGAAGATTATCAGCGCGGTTTTACGGGCTGAAAGAACTAACGAAACGTTGGTCGCGGTTTCAGCGGCGGCGGTGTTTGCAGACGACTTTTAGGCTTGAGCGCATTGACTTCAATCACTGGCGTAATGACTGGCTGGATGGGCTGTTCGAGTAACGTCGCGTCGCCGATCTTCAACTCGGGGAATTTCATCACGCCCATATTGAAATCCTTGAACGAACCCAGTTCGCCCATACTGGCCAGACTCAATTTAGCAACTTGCGGCTGCGACTTGGCGAGTAGTGAATCATAGCCATTCACCACCCAATCAAGTTTCCCACTTTCAATATCCAATAATAATCCGTGCACCGGAATTTTGGCGCCGATGAGCGGACTAGTGCGCACGAAGTCGCAAGCCTTGATGACATTCTGACGTTCACTGCCGAAGGTGCCGAAAAATTCCTGGATGTTCTCCGGCAGATGACTGCGTTCGACGCCCAGGGCTTTGAGCTTGTCGAGCAACATCATCGTCGTGGTTTTGCTGACCTGACAATCCGTGTGACCAATGATGGCGATCTCGCGTCCGCCTTTGACCGCACAGGCCAGCGCGAGCGACCGCATGGTGCTGCTCAACGTGCTGGTGATGATGTTCCCCGCGTTTCGCAGCCAGATAAAATCCTCGGCGGGCAACGCCAGCACGTTCGGGAAAAAACTATTCAACCGCGGATCAATGCACGTCAACGCCACGATGGGCAGCGCCTCCGCGAATTCCGCCGGACGCAAGCCCGCACTCGCGTCACCGGCCACGGCCCGATGATTCGCGTCAATGATGGCTTCGAAGAGGCGCATGAATCATGCTCCAAACTGCTTCTTTCGCTCAGGTCGGCGCACCAGATAATAAATCAGTGCCCCGATCCAGTGCGTAAATACAATGACGAGAATCCAGACAATCTTGTCGTTGCCTTGACTTGGCTCTTTGGTCGCGCAATCCACCAGCATCCAAATCCAAAAAATCAGGAGCGTTAGCGCAATCAACACCAGAGGTATAAAAATCAGGAACGGCAAAAGGCCGCCCCAAATGCCTAGTTGATGAGTCATAAGTTATTTACTTTCGCTCTCATCCTTGCCCATCGCCTTTTTCAACGCGGGAACTTGTTCGAGCAATTTCTCAAACTTCACGCCAGTCAGACTTTCGATGATGGGCGGAAGCTGGCTGATGATCTGCGTCACGTCGCCAGTCAGCTTGCTCGCGCCGCCACCGGGGCCGTTGCCGGAATTAATGATGACCATTTTGTCCATCTTGGCCAGCGGCTCGCTGATCTTACCCGCGACTTCCGGCAAGATACGCGTAATCATTTCGATAACGGCGGCTTCGTTGTATTGCTTGAACGATTCAGCTTTCACGCGCATCGCTTCTGCGGTCGCTTTGCCCTGCGCTTCAATGACGGACGCTTCGGCGAGACCACGTGCTTTGTTCGCATCGGCTTCGGCGATACCGGTTGCTTTCACGACATCCGCGCTGGCAAAACCCGTGGCTTTGGTGGCTAACGCGGCACCCGCAGCTTCGGTTTCCAATTGAAATTTTTTTGCATTCGCCAACGTCTCGACGCGATACCGTTCGGCATCCGCCGGCTTTTGCACGTCGGCTTCGAGCTGGCGTTGTTTGCGGAGAATTTCCTGTTGTTGCAGTTCGATCTGCTTTTGTTTCTCGATGATTTGCACTTGCACCTCTTCCGCTTTCACGAGTTGACCGGTCTTGAAGCGTTGCAAATCATAGGCGAGATCGGACTCGGCTTTTTTCTGATTCACCACAGCTTGATATTGCGCGACGTTGGATTGGTAATCGCGTTGGGCTTCGGCAATTTTCGAGTCGGCGGCGAATTGCGCTTCCTGTCCAGCTTGCTTGGCTTGCGCGGAACGGATTTGTGAATCGCGATCGGCTTCGGCTTGAGCGATTTGCGCGTCGCGTTTGACTTGGGCAATCCGCGGTTTGCCGAGTGCGTCAAGGTATCCTTGCGTATCGCGGATATCGCGGATGGTGAAGCTGACAATGGTCAACCCCATGTTGGCCATGTCGCCCGCCGCGACTTCCTGCACCTTCGAAGCAAACGCGTCGCGGTTCTGGTAAATTTCCTCCACGGTCATCGTGCCAAGAATCGCACGCAAATGACCTTCGAGCGTTTGCATGGCGATATTTTTGATCTCGTCGGTGCCTTTGCTCAAAAATTGTTCGGCGGCGGTAGCGATGGAAATATCGTCGCCTTTCACTTTGATCTGGGCGACGCCGTCCACTTTTACCGGAACACCTTTGCTGGTGTAAACTTCCGGCGTTTGCACATCAATCGTTAGCAGTTCGAGTGAAAGGATGTCCACCTTTTCCAATACCGGCCAAACGAAGCGGCCACCGCCTTTGACAATGCGAAAGCCGACTTCGCGCGTCTGGCCATCAGATTCTACCAGCGTGCGTTTGCGTCCGGAAATGACGAGCACCTGATTTGGGCCGCTCTTGGTGTAGCGGCTCGCGTAAATCACGATGAAGACAAAAACGACGAAGAGGATCGAGCCGACGCCGATCACGATATTCACGAGCCCGGATAATTCAGCAAGCATGGGAGTCATAATCATAAAGTGTTGGAAAGTCTAGTTGGTCAAATTTTACTGGTGATGCTTTCGACAAAAAATTGCGTGCCGACGATGCGGGTGATTTTCACCGTTTGACCCGAAGCGATAGCCGTTCCCTTTTCCGAACGAGCGGGAGCGCTGTATCGCGAACCGGCTTGCACATAAGAAATTTCGCCCACGCCATTTTCGGGCAGCGGCGAAACGATGACCGCCGACTGACCAATCAACGAGGCCACGCGCGATTCGCTGGAACCTTCGGTGTGGTGAAACATCCGGTTGAATAACCACAGGACAATTAGCGCCACAATCAATCCGCCAAAGAACGCAATCGGCGCATGGATCCAAGGATTACTGGTGACCTCCAGCTTGCTGAAAATCATGCCGAACGCACCAAAGGCCGTGACAAAACACGCCAGCACAGTAGGGCTGAAAATAGAAATTCCTGGCACCCCGTCATTGCCCACGCCGCTATCGGCCTGACCAGCCATGCCCACGTGCGTATCGCCGTGACCGCCAAATAAGTGCCCGGCGACCGCGCTGAAGAGGGTAAAAATCAAACCCGTGACCAGACAGATGGTGTAAATAATCATAAGCCCTCGCTACTTGGTTAGCTCCTCAAGTAAAGGCCGGACGCGCCAGCAAGGCAAGCGGAAAGCCCGTAGTTGATTCTTATTCACGCCATCAGGAAACAAAAAATTCCTGTGCTTGGCTGCTACAATTTCAAAGCATGTTTGTAATCGGCGCAAATAAAAAACGCCCGCTGTATCAATCAGCGGGCGTTGACTTGAAATGTTTAAATTACTTCGCCGTATTCGTGCTGGTTGTCGGCGTCGTGAGCAGATTGCCAGCGGCAGGTTGCGGAGCGACGGCTGGTGCCACCGTGGGTTTGGCGGTCTGCATTTGTTTTTCCTGAACTTGTTTGGCAAAGGCCGAGGCGTTGGAATTACTGTGGGCTTTATCTTGAATAAAGCCGACAAACAGCGCCATCACGAGAAATGAAATGGTCGCGTATTTGGTGATCTTGGTCAGCGCATTGCCGGAGCCCGCACCGAACAAGGCGTCAGCCGTGCCTGCGCCGAACGCCATACCGGCACCAGCATCTTTCTTGGGCAGCTGAACCAGCACCAAGCAAATCAGCAACAAACAGTTGATGACCAAAACGAACGTCAATAGACCAGCGATGAAACTCATAAATGTATGTTAGATAGAATTTTTGATGATGTCAGCAAAACTTCTCGCTTCGAGTGAAGCGCCGCCGACGAGCGCGCCGTCCACGTCCGGCTGGCTCATCAATTCTTTGGCGTTCGCCGGTTTGACGCTGCCGCCGTATTGGATGCGAACTTTTTTCGCGGTCGGTTCGTCGTAAATTTTTACCAGTAAACCACGGATGAACGCGTGCGCGTCTTGCGCTTGTTGCGTCGTGGCCGTCTTGCCTGTGCCGATGGCCCAAACGGGTTCGTAGGCGATGACAGTTTCCACCATCTGTTCTTTGGTCAAACCAGCGAGGCTGCCAGTGACTTGGGTTTCCAAAACTTTTTCCATCAAGCCGCCTTCGCGTTCCGCCAGCGTTTCGCCCACACAGACAATGGGCTTGAGCGCCGCCGCGTGAGCTGCGAGAGCTTTCTTGGCGATCAGTTCGTCGGATTCTTTTTGAAACTGACGGCGTTCGCTGTGGCCGAGAATGACGTAGCGCACGGAGAATTCTTTCAACATCCCAGCGCAGATTTCGCCGGTGAACGCGCCAAAATTATTCTCGCTCATGTTTTGCGAGGCGAGGCGGATATTGGAATCCAAAATAGCTTTGGACGTTTCACTCAACGCGGTGTAAGGCGGCGCGACGACGATATCCACTTCCTTCACGCCCGCGAGATCGCGCTTGAGGTCGGCCACGAGGGTCAACGCCTCGGCGACCGTCTTGTTCATTTTCCAGTTGCCAGCAATGATTAGTTTACGTTCTTTGTTCATTTGAAAATTTCTTTCTGATTAAATTATTTCTCGCTCAACGCCGCCACGCCGGGCAACACTTTACCTTCGAGAAATTCCAGTGACGCACCGCCGCCGGTCGAAGTGTGCGAAACTTTCTTGTCCGCTCCGAATTTCTTCGCTGCCGTCGCTGTGTCGCCGCCGCCAACGACCGTGGTCGCACCGGCAGCCGTCGCGGCTACGATGGCATCGGCCATGGACTTGGTGGCTTTCTCGAACGCCGGAAATTCAAACACGCCGGGAGGTCCGTTCCAGATGATGGTCTTGGCGCGTGCGATGACTTCTGCAAATTGTTTGGAAGATTCCGGACCCGCGTCCATGCCTTCCAAGCCAGCGGGAATCCCGCTTGCGAGCGTTGCGCTGCCCACGTTTGCATCGGGGCCGAACTTATCGCCCGTCACCCAATCCACGGGCAAATGAACTAGCTTGCCTTTAGCTTTTGCCTTGGCCAGCAGTTCAGGAACAATCTTCGCGCCTTCGGCATCGAAGAGCGATTTGCCAATTTCCATGTTGTCTTGAACTTTGCGGAAGGTGTAGGCCCTGCCACCGCCGATGATGATTTCATCGGCCTTGTCCAAGAGATTGTTGATGAGCTGAATTTTATCCGCGACCTTCGAGCCGCCGAGGATGGCGAGTAATGGACGTTTCGGGTTGTCCAGCACTGCGCCGAACGCATCCAATTCTTTCTTCATCAAGTAGCCACAAGCGCGTTGCGGGAGCTGCACACCCGTCATTGAACTGTGGTCGCGATGAGCGGTGCCGAAAGCGTCGTTGATATAAACATCGCCGAGCTTCGTCAGGCTGGCGCGGAAAGCCGCGACTTTGTCGGCATCGGCTTTGAGCTTGGTGCCGTCTTCGAGTTTCACTTTGCCTTCTTCCTCGATGTGGAAGCGGAGGTTCTCGAGCAAGATCACGTCGCCGGGCTGAGCCTTCGCGCAAGCGGCTTCAACTTCCGCACCGACGCAGTCGTTGAGGAATTGCACCGGCTTGCCGAGCAATTTAGCCAGCGCATCCGCGACCGGCTTGAGGGAAAATTTCTCGATACGTTTGCCGTCCGGTCGGCCGAGGTGGCTCATCAGGATGACGGACGCGCCCTTGTCCAAAGCATATTTGATCGTCGGCAACGCCGCTTCAATCCGCTTGGTGTTGGTGATCGCGCCGGTGACTTTATCTTGCGGGACGTTAAAATCCACGCGGATCAGCGCACGTTTGCCCTTCAATTCGACATCTTCAATGAACAGTTTAGCCATATAAAATATTAGTTTTGCCCAGCGGACAAGGGCTGATGAGCTTACCAGATGAGGTCTGACCGTAAAGTGAATTCCCTGTGTCAAACCGGCTAATGCGGTGGGTAAGATGGGTTGTCGAGGCAACTCACTTCACGCGTAGGAGCAAGCTGCCGTGCGCGGGGATTTCGGCGGTGAAAACTTTTTGCTTGGGCAAATCTTTCCGCAGCCAGAGGTCGCGCACTTGCGGGATAGCAGAGAATCCCTCGGCGTGCCAATCGTAGCTAACGGTCACGGACTGTTCGGTGCGGTTGAACAGGCCCACAACTAAACCGGTATCGGTCAGTTCCCGCGCCCAGATCTCGGCGGTCACGCCGCGCTGGAACATTCGCTTGGCGGGTTTACCCAATTTATCTTGGTTCACGGCCATGACTTCGGGGTTGGTCAGGAGCGCGGTGGTCCACTCGTCATTCTCCGGCAAATTCATACCCAACATCAGCGGCGACGGCGCGAGCGCCCAGAGGGTCAGGAGAGTGCGCTGTTCGTCGCGGGTAAAATGGGTCCAATGCGGATTACCGCCAAGCTTGGAGCGGATAGCAATTTTGCCGAGGGGTATCATGTCGGCATCGGGCCAATGGCCGGGGCCGCCGGCACCTTGCCATTGGGCGAGCAGATCGAATTGTTCATTCAATTTCGGCCAGCGATCCCAGAAATCGCCGGAGATACGCCAGAGGTTGGCGTGCGCCGCGATGTGTCCGGCGCGGCTGGTGGGGGTGGGGCCGGGCGAGGTGCTGAAAATAATTTGGGCGCCGTATTGGTCAAGCGCGCGGCGGAGCATTTCGATCTCGCCGGTGTGGTAGGGTTCGGAGAGGTCGTCCACTTTGATGTAGTCCACGCCCCAAGCGGCCCAAAGCTGCACACAGGAATCATACCAGGCCTGACCAGCGGCATTGGCACGCACGCCAAACATATCGGGGCACCAGACGCATTTGTCGTTCGGATCGCCGCAGTCAGTGGCGGTGAATTGGCCGCCGAGAATTTTCGTGTTCGCCAACACGGCTTGTCGCGGAATGCCGCGCATGACGTGGATGCCGAACTTCAAGCCCATCGCGTGCAACTCATCGGCCAGCGGTTTGAACCCCGCGCCATTGGTCGCAGAAGGAAAACGGTTCGGCGACGGATTTAGCCGGCCGAATTCATCCGCCGTGAGCGCGGCACCCACGCGGGTCTTGTTCAACAACCGGTCATCGCCGGTCGGTTGCGGATCATACCAACGAAAATCCACAACGACGGTGTCCCAGCCAACGGCGAGGAGGTGCGTTTGCATCCACGTAGCATTCGCGAGCGTTTCTTCCTCGGTCACAGAATCGCCAAAGGCATCGTAACTGTTCCAACCCAGCGGGGGCGTGAGTGCAAGACCAGCGACACGTTTGGCGGGCTTGAAGGACGACTTGATTTTCGTCGCTGCCACGAGCTGCTGTTCAATCTGTGTGAGATTGGTGTTCGGCGAAGATGTTTCTGCCGCAAAGGAAATCGTCAGCGCGGAAAACCACGCAGCGATAATGATAGGAAGTTTATTCATTTGGCGGCGCGCACGGTTTTCTTGGCCGCGCGGTTTTTGAACAATTGGTCAGCCAATACACCAAACAACACCACCGCGCCCATGACGGCGAAGTTGAGCGAGCTAGGAATACCAAGCAAGTTCACGAGATTTTGCAGCACGAGCAATAACGCTGTGCCGATGACGATACCCACGACGGAACCTTCGCCGCCGCGCAAGCTGCAACCGCCCAGCACTGCCGCCGCGATGCCGTAAAGTTCGTAGAAATTGCCGTGGTTCGATGGCCCGACGGAGTTCGTGTAGAACGCGATCATGATGCCGGAAATTCCCGTGAGCAGTCCGGCGATGGTGTAAGCGCTAGCCGTGACGAGTTGCGTGTTGATGCCTGAGAAACGCGCGGCCTGTTCATTGCGCCCAACCGCCAGCAAATAACGTCCGTAGATGGAACGATGCAGCACGAACCACATAATGATCGAAAGCACGATGAGAATGGCAAACGGCGCAGGCACGCCGAATAATTTGCCGCTGGCGAAGTGGCGCAAGGGTTCAATGTTTTCCGCGCCGGAAAAACCTTTCGTCGCATCGCCAGCGATGAAGCGGGCGATTCCGCGATAGAGTAACAAGCCGCACAACGTGACGATGAAAGGCTGGAGTTTTGCTTTCGTGACGAGTAAACCGTGCGCCAGACCGAGCAGCATGGAAACCGCGACAACGACTAGGGTGGCGAACTGCCACGTCCAATGCCATTCCGTGACGCCCATCGCGAGAATCACGCCAGTGAGCGCGCACATCGAACCGACGGACAAATCAATGCCGCCGGTTATGATGACCAAGCCCAAGCCCAGACTGAACACACCGTAAAGCCCGATGAGGTTTGCTGTATTTACCAAGTTCACTGCGGAGAGAAACTTCGGATTCAGGATCGAAGTGACCGCGCACAGGACAAACAATAAGACCGAGATACCAATTTCTTTTTTCATTTTCTAAAAATCTTTAACCGCTAATTTTCGCTAATTCCCGCTAATCCAAAAAACATTTTACCTGAATTTTTATCAGCGCGGATTAGCGCGGATTAGCGGTTTAATTTTAATTCACCGCCGACCTCGCCGCTGCAATGGCTTTGCCGACAG
The DNA here is from genome assembly GCA_903911825.1 of uncultured Verrucomicrobia subdivision 3 bacterium. Taxonomy (GTDB): domain Bacteria; phylum Verrucomicrobiota; class Verrucomicrobiia; order Limisphaerales; family UBA11358; genus UBA11358. The sequence goes on along the minus strand of CAIWFB010000073.1, from coordinate 6,233 downwards.
CAAGATTCATCACGTTTTCCTCGTTACAGTCAGCGCGTTCAAGAATGCCGGTGATGCGACCTTCGTGCATCACGGCGACGCGGTCGCTGACGTTGAGGACTTCCTCCATGTCGCTGCTGATCATCAGAATCACGCCGCCGCCATCCGCGAGCTCGCGCATTAGCCGGTAAATCTCTGCCTTCGCGCCGACATCAATACCGCGCGTAGGCTCGTCGAGAATCATCACTTTGGGCGACATGGAAAGCCACTTACCGATGACGACTTTTTGTTGATTACCGCCGCTCAAATTCAACACCAATGCTTCGCCGCTTGGCGTCTTGATGCGCAGTGAAGCAATTTGTTCATCGGTGACTTTGCGTTCGCGTTCGCGACTGATGAGATTAAAAGTGGAATATTTTTCCAACGACGGCAGCGTGGTGTTTTCGCGCACCGTCATGCCGACGACGAGCCCTTCGCCGCGCCGATCTTCCGGCACCAGATAGATGCCATGGCCAATCGCATCGGCCGGTGAATTGATGGTCAAGCGTTCCGCGCCAATTGTCACTTCCGCTCCGCCCGCCACATCCAGACCAACGATGGCCTTGATGATTTCCGAACGTCCGGCTCCAACCAATCCGGCAAAACCTAAAATCTCACCGCGCGTGGCATCAAATTCGACGGCCTTCGCGGGATAACGGCTGGAACGCGCGTTGCGCACTTTGAAAAAGCCCGGCGTCTTGGGCGCGGTTGAAGCGGTGTAAGAACTTTTGATTTCGCGCCCTACCATCAGGCTCACGATGCGGTCATGCGTGATCTGGTCCGGCGGCAATTCGCCGGCATTCTTGCCATCGCGCAACACCACCACGCGATCTGCGCAATGCTCCACTTCACCGAGCCGATGCGAAATATAAATCACGCTCACGCCCTGCGCGCTCAATTCACAGACCAATTCCAACAGCCGCTCCGTCTCCGTCAGCGTGAGGCTCGACGTCGGTTCGTCCATGATGATGACGCGGGAATTTAATGAGAGCGCCTTGGCGATCTCTACCATCTGCTTCTGCGCGATGGACAATTTTTCCAATGGTGTTCGGCTGGAGATATTCAACCCCAGACGCTTGAGCAATGGCTCGGTGTCGGCGTGAATTTTTTTAAGATCAATCAAGCCGAGCGCATTCTTCGGTTCGCGCCCAAGAAAAACATTCGCCGCTACATCAAGATTATCGAGCACGTTCAATTCCTGATGAATGAACGCGATGCCCAGCTTCATCGAGTCAGTGACGTTATTGATCTTCACCGACTGACCGGCTACCACGATCTCGCCATCGTCCGGCTGGTAAACGCCGCCGATGATTTTCATGAGCGTGGATTTGCCCGCGCCGTTTTCGCCGCACAACGCGACGACTTCGCCTTGGCCGATGTCGAAACTGACTTTGTCCAAAGCGATCACGCCGGGGAATCGCTTGCCGATTCCGCGCATGGAGAGAAGTGGGCTATTGCTCATGAATGCTGTTTTTTTAAACCGCGAAACACTCTAAATAAGCGAACGAAAAAATGCTTTCGCGTGGTTCGAGTATTTCGCGGTATCAATGTCTTACTTGCCGAGGATTTTTGCGAGGTCAGCCTTGAACGCCGCGATGTCGTCCTTCTTCAGACTGCGCGTCGCCACGATCTGCTTTCCGCCCGCGAGCGCTGCTTTGTCGCCGCCAAGGTATTTTGCCATCTTGGTGATGGATTGCTTGCCGAATTCATACGGCTGTTGCACGACCGTGCCGTAGATGTCGCCGCTGGCCACGCCGTCGAGCGTTTCCGCATTTTCGTCGAAGCACACGATTTTTACTTTGCCCGCAACGTTAGCGGAGCGCACGGCGTTGAGAATCGCCGGGCCATTGTAATTGTAGAGACCAACGAGCATCGCGACATCGGGATATTTCACGAGCGTATCTTCGGCGTTCTTCTGAGCGCGGACGTTATCCGTGTCATCCGTGCGGAGGTCAATGACTTCAACCTTGGAGCCTTCAAGTTCTTTTTTGATGCCGCCGAAACGATCTTTGGAATTCTGTGCATCCGCGTAACCGACGAACACCATGATCTTGCCGCCGTTGGGTAACGCTTCTTTGATGAGTTTACCCGCTTCAACACCCGCCGCGAAATTATCTGTGCCGATGTAGCAAACGCGTTTGCTGTCCGCCGCATCACTGTCGCAGCAGATCAGCAAGGTGGACGCCGCAATCTTGTTCAAGAAATCAATCTGGTTCTTCGGATCAATCGGGCTGACGGCGATGCCATCCACGCCCTTGGCGATCAAATCATCAAGGATCTGCTGTTGCTCCGCCGCACTGCCGGTGGAAGGAATCCGGAAGTCCACATCCACATTGCCAAGGTCTTTGGCCGCTGCTTCGCAACCCGTGCGCGCAATCGTCCAGAACGTCGCCGCGTTGTTAGAAACAAACGCGAGTTTCAGCTTTTTGCCCGCCGTCGGAGCCGTGCCAGCGGAGGTGCCGGATTCAGATTTGCCACAGCCGGAGATAATTGCCGCTAGGCAAACTGCTGTAAGAATGGTTTGAATTTTTTTCATATTCGGTGGTTTAGTTGTTGGTTGCTAAAGTTATTCTGCGCCAAATTTATAGATGATGGTGTTGTGATATGTTTCGCCAGGCTTCAATTCCGTGGAAGGAAAATCCGCATGGTTCGGGGAGTCAGGATAATGTTGCGGCTCAAAGCAGAACCCGTTGCGGAATTGATACGTCCAGCCGCCCTTGCCCGTGATCGTGCCGTCGAGAAAATTGCCTGCGTAGAACTGCGTGGCCGGTTCCGTGCTCCAGACTTCCATGGTGCGACCGGTGGTCGGCTCGGAAACTTTCGCCATTAGCTCCAGTGCGCAGCAAACTTTTTTATTCACGACCCAGTTATGGTCGTAACCGCCGCCGAGTTTTAGCTGTTCGTCCGGGCTATTGATACGTTCGCCAATGGCATGCGGTGTAGTGAAATCGAACGGCGTGCCCGCTACCGGGCGCAACTCGCCGGTGGGAATCAAACCGCCATCTACCGGCGTGAATTTGTCGGCATGAATCGTGACAACGTGACCAAGAATATCGCCGTTGCCGCGCAGATTGAAGTAGGAGTGATGCGTCAGGTTGACCACGGTTTTCTTATCCGTGTTCGCTTTGAATTTTATTTGCAAAGCATTGTCTTCCATCAGCGTGTAGGTCGCATGAACTTTCAAGTTGCCGGGATAACCTTCTTCGCCATCTTTACTCAAATAGGTGAGTTCCAATTTCGGGCCATGCTCACCGACTTCAGCTTCTTCTACGCTCCAAACAACTTTATCAAAGCCTTTCAAACCGCCGTGCAACGCATTCACGCCATTGTTGGTCGCCAAAGAATAATTCACGCCATCCAATGAAAACTTGCCGTGCGCGATACGATTTCCATAACGACCAATGAGCGCCCCAAAGTAAGGCGTGCTCTTGAGATAACCATCCAAGTTGTCGTAACCCAAAACCACATCGCCCAATTGGCCGTTCTTATCCGGTGTTTTCAACGACGTGACAATGCCGCCGTAAGTCATGATCTGCGCTTCCATACCTTTACTGTTGCGTAGGGTATAAAGTTCAACCGCTTGACCTTCCGGCGTTTTACCGAAGTCTGCTTTGCTGACAGAGGAGGAGGATTTTGAGGGCATAGTCGTGCAGCCTACAAGGCAGGCCAAACCGAGTCCAGCCGTTGCCAAGGCGATGTATGGTGTTTGTTTCATGGTTGAGTTCACTGTTTAAGGATGATGACCGTAATCCACTAAATGCTTAATCATTTTACTGGGAACTTTCAAAACGGTGCCGTGTCGGAATCCGCTCGGAAAAGACATAGTTCCAGAGATTTCTTGCCAATCCGTTAAATTGATTGAGGTGATGCCTCCGTAATACTTGGGCGGCGTATAATGGTCAAAGTAAATGTAATATTTACCGCCGACTTCAATCGCTGAAGGACCCTCCACCCAGTCGCGTGAAATCGCCAAACTAGCCTTGCTGAACGGCCCTTCAGCGTGATCACTCACCGCGAGATGCAAATCTTTCTTCACGGGATTTTTGGTTTCATCTTTCACGACCAGATAAAATTTTCCGTTCGCTGGCAGGAGCGTTGCGTCAATGACATTGAAGCCGCCGTCGTAAAATAATTTCGTCTTCGAAAAGGTTTTAAAGTCCTTCGTCGTGACGTAATAAATACGGTGATTGTTATCGCCGGAAGTTTCCGTTTCAGGAAATTTTCCGGGAATCGTCGTCGCCCAGAAAATGAGCCATTGCTGTTTTTCTACATCAAAGAACAATTCCGGTGCCCACACGTTTTTTGCGTCCGGCGCGTCCTCCATCACCGGAATTGCTCGCTGCTCTGACCAGTGAATTAAATCCCGCGAACTCGCGTAACCAAACACCGGTGGCCGCCCCCAACTCGTCGTCCACACTAGATGAAACGTTCCGTCTGGCCCCAGAGCCAAACTCGGATCACGCATCAACTTGCCACCGACTTTCGGCATTAAAAAACCGCTGCCACTAGGCGCTTTAATTTCCGTCCAGTTTAACCCGTTCGTGCTTGTCGCCAATTGCAACCCACCCTGCCCGTTCGGCTCCCGAAAAAAGGTGAAAAGCAAGCCCTCAGCTTTCGACTTCTCTGGGCTCGCAGTAACGCATCCCCCAGCCAAGAAAGTCGTGGCGAGGCTTACGAAAAAGATGCGGAGCACAGCAGACATATTATTTCTGTCCGTAAGTCGCCTTCGGCCCGTGCTTGCGCAGGTAATGTTTATCCAGCAACACCGGCTGCATCGGCTTGATTTTCGGATTGATGCGCAACGTCTCGCTGTTCAGTTTCGCGATAAATTCCAGCACGCTCGCGTTGTGGACGGCGTCATGCACGTCCTTGCCCCAAGTGAACGGCCCGTGGCTTGCGACTAGCACGGCGGGATGTTGCAGCGCGTCGTATTTTAATTTTCGGAACGTCTCCACGATCACGTCGCCCGTGTTCGCTTCGTAATCGGTTTTGATTTCCGCTGCCGAGAGCTTGCGCGTGCAGGGCACGTCGCCATACCAGTAATCCGCCTGCGTCGTGCCGTAGGCCAGCAACGGCAGGCACGCTTGCGCCCACGAGGTCGCAAACAAACTGTGCGTGTGCACCACGCCGCCGATTTTCGGAAACGCGCGATAAAGAATCAGATGCGTGTCCGTGTCCGAACTCGGCTTGAGTTTGCCCTCGACGACCTTGCCCGTCGCCAGCGACACGCAGACCATGTGCTGCGGCTTCATCTCCGAATACGGCACGCCGCTCGGCTTGATGACCATCACGCCGCTCGCGCGATCCACCGCGCTGGCATTGCCCCACGTCTGGATGACCAAACCTTCGGCGACCAAATCCAGGTTCGCCTTGCATACTTCAGCTTTTAATTTTTCCAACATAAATAAAAAATTTAACCGCGAAACACACTAAACACGCGAAAACAAAATTCTCATGAGCAATTCACCGTTTTCCAAACGTCATAAACAATCCTTCATCTGCATCGCCGTAAGTCAGCATGAGATCGTAGGGTGAACCATTGCTTCTCAAAGCCAACGCATCCATTCCAACCGAACTATCAGAAAACACGATTCCAAAATACTGACTTCCTTTACCAACAATCCCGATGGTTTCGCAACGCCACCGGCCTGTCGTTGAAATGAATTCAGCACTCGGAACTTTAGCTGGAGAAAGTTGAGACCACTGCGGATAGTTTGTGGCAGTAAATGAACCGTCAGCCCTCAAACTCAATTGACATTGCCGCCCCCCAAGGAACGACAATCCGTTCGTGGTAATTGTTTGTTTGATGAGCAGGTAACTTCCAGAAATGTCTTCTAGTTTTGGCTGTTTAATAACATAAAGCTCGGGAGACGGAACTTGCGGCCAATGTGAACCTAGTGATGAAAATAAAACAGCACCGACAGCTACAAACACAACAATAAGAACAGCACCGACCACAAGTGCAATGGTAAATTTGTTCTTTTGTTTCAGCGTGCCTGTCACAATATTTTTCTTTCGCGTATTTCGTGTGTTTCGCGGTTAAAAATTATTTCCTAACGCGTCCACGAATCTCAATCAGCTTCTTCATCACGCCATACAGATTGCCGTTCCATTGCTTCGTGCCGAAGGCGTCGTGGAGTTGCTTGTAGAGCGCGTAAAGCTCCTTGTAAACCGCGTGGGCTTTCGGGTTCGGCTTATAGACGGTCGGCTTGAGG
>CAIWFB010000072.1 GCA_903911825.1 uncultured Verrucomicrobia subdivision 3 bacterium | reverse complement strand
GGTCTGCACACCGATGCGTTCATTGAGAGCTTTTTGCATCCGAAAGAGTTCGCGTAATTGGTCAGGATTTTCCATGCGCGAGTTTAACCGTCAAGCTGCTAAGGATGCCAAGAGAATTTTCCAGATTTTAGCAAAGCTGTTGGTTGGCGGAATAGTCAACGTGGCGGTTTTCAGATTTTGCGCTTTGAACTTCGCACACAAACGCCTTTAATGAGCGCATGCCTACGCTTTTAGCTAATGGCGGGCCGGTCATCTGGTTGATTCTGATCGCCGCCGCCACCGCCGCCGTCGTGTTCGTGGAACGCGCGCTATTCTGTCATCGCTCGCAGATCAATTCCACCGAGTTTCTCAACGGCGTGCGCACGGTCATCAAACGCGGCAACGTCGTGGAAGCCATTTCCATCTGCGATGCCACGCCGGGTCCGGTGGCGCGCTTGGTCAAAGCGGCAATTCTCTCCCGCGAACTCGGTCGCGAACGCGTGCGGGAAGCGGTGGAAGAAGCTGGTCTAGTGGAAGTGCCACGCTTGGAAGAAAAATTAAATCTGTTGGCGACCATCGCGCAGATTTCGCCGCTGCTCGGTTTATTCGGCACCATCGTGGGTTTCATCAGCGTATTCAGCCAGATCGAACAGGCGGGTTTGTATTCGCACATCGAAATGTTATCCCACGGCATCTGGCAGGCGCTCATCTGCGCAGCGTGCGGTATTGCCGTGGCGATTCCAGCGCACGCGGGCTACAACTATCTCGTGAGTCGCGTGAATAAAATCGTGCTCGATATGGAACGTGCGGCAGCGGAGATCGTCAACATCGTGACGGAAAACGGCAACGGCAAATGAAATTCCCGCGCAATTCCAAAATCCTGCGCAGCCAGTTTGACGTCGCGCCGTTCGCGGCAGTGTTTTTTGTCATCGTCATTTTCATGCTGCTCGGCGCGCTATTGCCAGTGCAAGGGTTGCGCACGAATCTGTTGCCGCCGAGCGCGAATGATTTGCCCGGCGTAAATACCGCGACCATCGCCGTGGCCGTAGATGGCGCTGGTCGTTTATATTTCGAAAATCAAATCGTCAGCGAAAGGGTGCTTGTTAATAACTTAAAAGTTGCCGTCGGCAGCGCACCTTCACCGCTCACGCTAATCATTCACGCCGACAAAGCGGTGACTTACGATCAACTGACCCATCTCACGCTACTGGCGCGCGACGTCGGCATCACGAATGCCTTACTGGCCACATTGCCGCGCGTCACCACCGTCAATCCGAAACCATGAACGAGGCTCCGGCCAATCCACCACTTGAAGTGGCCGAATCGCCGCGCGATGACCAAGGCTGGAGCGGGCGGCGTTTGATTTTCTTGGGCGTGCTATTTTTGGCGGGGCATCTGGTTTTGATTGGTTTTCTCGGCACGAAAAAACAAAACGTCGCCCGCACCCTTAACAGTGTCCCGCAATGGCAAATGGCTGAGATTGGAAATGAGTTTATCGCTCTGAATGACCCGACTTTATTCGCGCTGCCACATGCCAATGATTTTGCCACCCGATTTTGGAATCGGACCCCCACCATTGCGCCGCCCGATTTTCGCTGGACTGAAGCACCGCGTTGGCTGCCTTTGAGCCGCGAAGGTTTGGGCGCCGCTTTTCGTGAATTCGTGCAAACCAATGATTTTGTTGGAACGCCGCTTGATTTCAAGCCGTCGCCTAAATTAGATGCGCCCGCTTTGAGTCAGGAAACCGTGCTACCCCAATTTTCAACGCTACAAATCTCAGGCGCGCTAGCGAGTCGGCGGGCAATCCAAAACGTAACGGTGCCCACCCTGCTCTTCAACGACGTGATTGCTCCCAGCCGCCTGCAAGCAGTCGTGGAACCGGACGGTAACATCGTTTCCGTAGTCTTATTGGAATCGAGCGGTTACTCCGAAGCCGATCAAATCGCGTTGCGGCTGGGTCGTGCCGTGCGCTTTGCGCCCGCGCCAAAGGTGTCCATCGGTGAGCTGATTTTCAAATGGCACACCGTCGCCACGAACGCCATAAACCCAAAAGAAAACCATTAATTTGCACATATGAAATCCCCCGCTAAAAAAATTCTAGTGGTTGATATCGGTGGCACCCACTTAAAAATTCAGCGTAGTGACAGCAAAGAATTGATTAAGTTGCCTTCCGGCCCAAAGATGACCGCCGCGCAAGCCGCAGCCGCCATAAAAAAAATTACTAGCGGATGGGAATTTGACGCAGTGGCCATCGGGTTTCCTGGGCCGGTCAAAAATAATCGTCCCGTGCGTGAGCCGCATAATCTTGGGGACGGCTGGGTAAAATTCGATTTCAAAAAAGCGTTTAGCAAACCTGTGCGGATGATCAATGACGCCGCCATGCAAGCGCTCGGCGGCCATCGCGGCGGACGCAGTTTATTCCTCGGCCTTGGCACCGGACTGGGTTCAGCCATGGTGATGGAAGAAACCGTTTTACCTTTGGAATTAGCCCATCTGCCATATCGCAAAAATCGTAGCTACGAGGAATATCTCGGCACGGCTGGGCTAAAGAAAATGGGCAAAAAAAAGTGGCAACATCATGTCGGAATCGTGGTCGAGTTGCTCAAAGACGCCTTGCTCGCGGATTACGTTGTGCTCGGTGGCGGTAACGCGCGGCTACTGGAGACTTTGCCCGCCAATGTGGAGTTGGGTAAAAATGCTAACGCGATTCGCGGTGGAATTTTATTGTGGAAGCGGCCATGAGTAACGCCACGCTCATCATTATTTACGTCGCCCTCGCCCTCGCCGCCGTTTGTATCATCGGCGTTTTCTCTGAGATCCGCCGCCGCCGGTTTGGGCCGACGCACACTTCGGATCGGATTTTTCGTTGCCCGAAATGCAATTTGGTTTACACCGACGATGGTGATGTTGAACGTTCGCGCTGCACTCAATGTGGAAAACTAAATGAAGCAATTCAATTTTGACCATGAATGACGCTTTGAAAAAAAATCCGCTGGTGGAACTGATCCAACCGGAACAATTCCTCGGCTGGACATGGTCGGTAAATTATGAAGAAGCCGTGGTGCTCACACATGAGACCTTGCAAACTGCTGCCTACGGCGCACCAAATCATTGTTTTCTGCTCGCCACCACACTGGATGCGAGCAATGCCGATTCACTGGATAATTTCGCCATTCTGCTCCGCGTCACGAGTGCTTCACCGTTGCTGCCGAGTTGCCCGGCGGAAGACACGCGCCTGACGGAATTAAAATCTCGCGCCGCAAAATTTCTCCCGCCCGAACCCGATGTGGACGCCTTTGGCGGTTTGCATTGCCGGATTCTCGGCACGTTCCATTTGCGCGACGGCCAACTCCGACTTGGCAGCGACGTCGAATCGTTCATCAACACCGCTGCCCTTGCCGTGTATCGCCCTACCGCGCGCGCGCTGGAAACGGTCGTGAATTATTCCAGCCCCGAACGAACCACCGCCTCCCTCGCCGAAGCACAAAGACTGGGTTTGAAGGGCGATCTACCACGCTTTCCTATCGGCACGGTGCGTTACAGTTCCACCGACCGTTTGCATCGTGGCGGCGAAGCGGGCACAGCGGCCTTTAAACTAAATGCCATTGATTTTCTCGCGCGGCGCACGGCGGTGTTCGGCATGACGCGCACGGGAAAATCTAACACCGTCAAGCAACTCGTCTCCGTTGTGATGCGGGCGGGCGTGGAATCCGGCCTGAAAATCGGTCAGATCATCTATGACTTAAACGGCGAATACGCCAATGCCAATCAGCAGGACAAAGGTTCCATCGCCGAAGTGTATCCGTCCGATACGGTTCGTTATCGCATGATTCCGACGGCGGGTTTTGAGCCGATTCTAAATAACTTTTTTACGCAAATCGTCGAGGGCCATCATACGTTGCGTGGGTTGATTGAATTAAATCGCGTCCCGCGCTCGGCGGATCTGGATGCGTTTCTAGCGATTGATTTTGCGGAGCCGCGCCGCGAAGATTTTGAAAACGACGCGACTTTTACGCACCATTTTAGCCGCTACAAACGGAAAATTTCCGCTTACCAAGCAGTGCTCGCGCGGGCCGGCTTTGAATTGCCAGATGGTTTCAAGATCGCTTTTGATGCTGGGCCTAGCATTCGCAACAAAGTGAATCCCACCGTGGACCCGGCTAACGGTCTTTCTGCCGAAGCCGCTTATGAGTGGTTTCAACTCGCGCGCCAGATTCAGGACGAACTTATCACCGGTAACAACCAAAATTGGGTCGAGCCGGATATGAACGTGCTGATGAATCTGTTGCTCCAAAAGAATGATCAGGGCGCCTACATTCCTGGCTTTCGCCTGCTGCAACCGTTTAAAGATTATCACGCGCCGAATCGCACCACGGATGTTTGCGACGAAATCTACGGCCATCTGCTCACCGGAAAGATTGTCATTCTCGATTTGTCCGTCGGCGATCCGACGCAGCGGGAACGCTTGAGCAAACGCATTGCCCGTCACATTCTGCAAAGCTCCATGACTGTTTTTAACAGCGGCCACGTGCCACCGAACATCGTGCTTTACGTCGAGGAAGCGCACAACCTCATCGGTCGCAATGAATCGCTCACCGAAGTCTGGCCCACGATTGCAAAGGAAGGCGCGAAGGCACGGCTAGCCACAGTATACGCCACGCAGGAAGTTTCTTCGATTCATCCTAACATTCTAGCGAACACGGAAAACATCCTTTGCTCGCACTTGAATAACGAAAATGAAATCAGCGAACTCGCAAAGTATTATGACTTCCGCGATTTCTCGAAGTCCATCATCCGCGCGCAGGACGTCGGCTTCAGTCGCGCCAAAACACTTTCCAATCCGTTCGTGATTCCTATCCAAATTGATAAGTTTGATCCCGAAAAAGAGAAGCAATTTCTCGCTGCGAAAAAGACGATTCGCTAAATTCCGCCCGTGCTGCAACCGGTCACTCATTGGATAGAAAGTCAGGGTGTTTACGCGCCTTGGCTTTTTCTGCTGCTGTTTCTCGTCGCTTCGTTCCTGATGATCTGGCGGCTTGAAGCTATGAGCGCTGGCGGCTTTGAAGGCACCGTGCTGGGCACGCTGGTCATGCCCTATTGCTCCGGCATGGGAAATTTAATTTTCGCGTTTATCCTCGGCCAAGCCAACGGCAATGGCGCGGATGTGATGACCAATTCCCTCGTCAACAACGTCACCAACATGACTCTGGTTCTTGGCTTGCCGGCGATTATCTGGGGCATCAATGTCCTGCCGAAAACCGAAGCCGCCCAAGGTAAGAAAAAGAAGGCTGGTGCCAGCGGCGGCGGTCAAACGGGAGAATTGAACCGACTCGCGTTACTTTTAACTCTGACGGCGGTTTTATTTTTCACCGGCGTGGTGTGGGCGATGGGTCGTAAAGGCCATTTGGATTTCAATGACGGCCTCGTGCTCATCGGCTTATTTCTCTTCTGGCAATGCTTCCACGTTTTTGAAGTGCTCAAGGCGAATTTGCGCGACGGCAAATCTGTTTTCAATTGGATGCTACCCGTAGATTTGGCGTTGCTGGCAGTTGGTGCGTTTGCCATTTATTTGAGCACCAGCTGGCTAGTCGCGTGGCTTTCGCAGTTGCACAACGGTTTTATCAGCGCAAAAAATCTCGGTTGGTTGAGCGGCTGGCTAATGGTCATGCCCAATGCGCTGCTCGCGATTTATTACGGCTGGCGCAAACAACCGGAAGTCGTCTACACCTCGCAAGTCGGCGACGCGCACGTTTCCATTCCGCTGTGTCTGGGAATTTTTGCGCTGTATCACCCGCTGACACTGCCAGCTTTTTTTCAGACAGGAATGTTGATTCTATTGGGCGCAACCGGCTTTCACTTCTTGTTTGTGGCGCTCTTTGGAAAGCTACCTCGCCTCGCGGGTTTAGTTTTGATCGGGGCTTACGGCTACTTTTTGTGGAAAGGCCTGTTGAGCTAAATAATTACGGCTTGGTGAACAACTTGGTATCCCAGGAAACCGCGAGCGGATTCGCCTGCACTTTTTCTGCAAACTCAACAAAAGGCACTTGTGCTTCCAGCCAGCGCGGGTTTTTCGTCAACGCATCCATCGATTCACGCGTGTGATTGCAGATGAGATAAAGCCCCTGTCCCAATACCAAAAACGCATCGTAACCGGTGCCGGTGCTGTGACGGGAAAACTCAAAATCGCCGGAACCGTGATTTCCGGCGAGTAACTCCGTGCGTAACGTCCCAAGATCTTTCGCAAAGTTTTTAAGAAATTCATCATTACGCGGCCCAGTGTAAAACAACACGCGCGCTTTATTTTCCGCGAGCGAAACGATGGCCCATTCGTCAAATACCACGCTGCCGTAGCGAGAGTTGATGGCGTCGGCGCAGTTTTTGATCTGAACACTAATTTCTTCAAGAGTCATGCTGGCGAGCAGAGCAAATCCGATGCCGCCGCTCAAGGCAATTCGCGGGCGACCCACGGCGAAAGATTTGCGCGTTTTCGGATTTGCCCGCGAAGAAAATTTCATGCACTGTCCAGAAATTCAGATGGCACTGTCTCTTTCAAATAATCGGAACGCACTTTACTGGGCAATCGCCGCAGTGCTGGGCGTCGCGGCCTTGGTCGAAATATTAGTGCCGGGATTTTCTGCCGAGCCGGATTTAACGCTCATTTTTTTGGCCGCCGTGGCCAGCGTATTGGCGCTGAATCGGCAATTGCCACTTCAAAACGTTCTCTCTACCGCGGTCATCACAGCCTTCATCGGTAGCGTGGCTCACGGCCTCAGCGCCCGAATGGACATCGCCATGCCCTTTGGCCCACTAACGTTTGGCACTAATGCCGGTTGGAAAATATTTAATGCTGTTCCCTGCACGCTGCCACTGATTTGGATCATCGCGGTATTTAATTCACGAGGTGTCGGGCGAATGATCCTTCGCCCGTGGCGAAAAACGCGGAACTATGGTTTTATCCTCATCGGAGTGACCGCAGTGCTCACGCTGGTTTTTGACCTAGCGCTAGAGCCTTTTGCCGCTCATGTGAAACATTTTTGGCTCTGGCATCCAACGCGGATGCAACTGAACTGGCACGGAGCTTCGCCGCTTAATTTTATCGGCTGGCTGGTGGTAACACTGCTCATTCTTGCCTTCATCACTCCGACGTTGATCAAAAAACAACCCGGCAGTTCGGGCGGATTAGATTTTCATCCTGTAGCTTTGTGGTTTGGCGCGCTGCTAATTTTTGCGGTCGGCGCAGGCACAGCAAGCCTGTGGTCGGCGGTCATTGTGGACGTGATTTTCGCCTTAATCGTAGCGGTGTTCTGCTGGCGCGGTGCCCGCTGGTGAATCAACTTTTCTTGGAAACTTTCAAAGTGGCGACGCGTGGACCATCCATTTCTTCCACCCGCAATTCAAACGCATTTACAGTCAAGGCATCGCCTAGTTTAGGAAACCCACCCAATTGTTCGGTCACCCAACCACTAGCGGTCGTGGTGTTATCATCATGCGGCACGATGCCGATAATTTTTTCCAAATCATGCAGTGCCAGCGTGCCTGCGACTTCCCAGACATCATCGCTCTTGCGAACGAACTGCGTGGCTTCCGCATCAAATTCATCCTGAATCTGCCCTACGAGCGCCTCAATGATATTTTCCAAAGTGACAATGCCGGTGGTGCCACCAAATTCATCTACGACCACAGCAAAATGCAACCGCCGGTCGAGCAGACGCCGGAGCAGTTTGTCCAGCGTCGCCGTCTCCGGGATATAAATCATCTTCCGTGCGACGGGCAATAAATCAGTCGCCGTGCGCACTGAACCGGCGTGTAATGCCGGATAGAGATCTTTGATATGAATGACGCCCAACGTCTGATCCAAATCGCCATCCGCGCAGATGGGAAAGCGCGAGTAACGATTCTTTTCCGCAAGCAGGATGCAGTCAGACAGCGCTGCGCCCGTGTCGAAGACAATTATTTCATTACGCGGACGCATGACTTCCCGCGCCGTGCGCTGCCGTAAATCCAGTGCGTTCAAAATCAAATCACGCCGGTCAGGTGAACCTTGCGCGGAAGCTAAAACAAAGCGCAATTCTTCCTCCGAATGTTGATCTCCCATTTCGGAAAGGTCGAAACCAATCCATCCCAAAACAATTTGCGAAGTGCGGTGCAGCACCCAGATAAACGGATAAGAAATGCGATAAAACCAATCTAGGGGACTCGCCACCCATAGCGCCGTCGCCAGCGTGCGCCGGATAGCAATGGCTTTGGGCACCAACTCTCCGACGATGATGAGCAGATAACAATTCACAAAAAAACCCACCAGAATCGCAACGGTCCGCTGGGTTTGTTCACTGTGGATGCCGACGAACGGGAAAATCGGATCAAGCGCTGCCCGGAAAACCGGTTCTACCAGAACGCCCAGTGCCATACTGGCGAGCGTGATGCCGAATTGGGTCGCTCCAATGTAAGAATCAATATGCGCGACGATGTGTTGCGCCTTGCGCGCACGGCGATTTCCACGCTGTGCCAGCGAGGCCAATTGCGAGTCGCGGATGCGCACGAGCGCCAATTCCGCACCGACAAAAAACGCATTCAGCAAAACGAGCACGGCGACAGCCAGCAATTTCAAGCCAATGTCCATGAAGGTATCGCCACTCACAACCGCACCTCCCCGAACATCAGCTTCAGAATATCTTCCAACGCCACCACTCCCACTTCTGTTCGATTCGGCGCAAACACAATCGCCAATTGTTGACCCGCCCGTTGCATCCGGCGCAACGCTACTTCCAAGCGTGTATCGTCGTCGAGAAATAGCGCGGGCGACATGAATTCCGCGACCACTTTAGTTTCATCCAACGTTTCGCGATACAGTAGCGCACTCACATCGAGCATGCCGGCAATGCGCCGCCGACCTTCGCGACTTTCCCAAACGGGCATCCGCGAAAGATTTTTCTCACGCGCGAGTCGCAAAGCCTCGTGCAAGACCAACGAAGCTTCCACGGAAAAAGTTTTGGCCCACGGCGTCGTGATCTGGCCCACGGTAAAATTCTGCAAATCCAATACGCGATTTATCATCGCGTGCTCGTCGGTGGTCAAGGCTTGCGCCGCTTCCTGCATCACCGCACGAAGTTCTTCACGATTACCAAACAAGCGACCAGTGAACGTCTGCGCCCCCGTCCAGCGTAACGCCGTATGCGAAATTTTTTCCACGATAGAAACCACCGGACGCAACACGATGTAAACCAGCCGGAAAATTCGAGCCGTGTAGAGGCATAACCGATTCGGATACGTGCGGAATAACATTTTCGGGAGCAGGTCAAAAAACGAGTAGAATAAAAAAACAATCGCCGCAAATAATCCGATGTTCAGCAATAATTGACCAACAAACCATTCGTGCAACTTGGCGATGAACCAACCAAGAAAGATAAAATTCACCAACGTGTTCCCGACCAAGATCGTCCACAAAAATTTCTCCGGTTTTTCCAAAAAGCCATTCAACAATTGCGCCGAGTGATTACCCGAGCGCGCCAGACGCCGCACCCGCAATCGGTTCAACGCGAAAACACCTGCTTCCATGCCGGACAAGAGAAATGACAGCAGCAGGCACAGCGTGAGTGCAAAATATGTTGGTAAATGGCTCATTTCAAGCGCCTCACCAAGAGTTCGCGCACGCGGCGTTCGTCCGCCACTTGCGCCGTTAATTTCAAATCGGCAAACGCTACCGACTCGCCTGCAGCCGGAACGACGCCGAGCAAATGGGTGAGCAAGCCGCCCATCGTTTCCACTTCACTGACTTGCGGCAACGCGGGGAATTCGCGGCGGAAATCTTCCAGTCGCATCGTGCCATTTACGCGCCATTGCCCGGCGGAAATTTTTTCACAAACGAAACCTTGCGGCTCCGTCGCCACGCGAATTTTTCCAACGATGCCACCGAGAATATCTTCCATCGTGACCAACCCGGAAGCGCTACCAAATTCATCCAGCACGATAGCGATTCCCCGCTGCTGTTTCTGCAATGCACGAAACAGATGCAGCAAATTTATGGACTCGGGCACAAACGACGGAAATTCAATCACCTCAGACAAGTCGGCTTTCGGATCAAGCAGTAAAGCTCGCGTATTCAAAATCCCCACAATTGTATCGGGCGTTTCGTCGTAAATCGGAATCCGGCGATGCTTCACTTGACGGGCAATCGCCAGCATCTCATCCACGGTGGCGTCATCAGAGATCGCCGCCATGCCAGCCCGCGGACGCATCACGTCGCGCGCGGTGCGATGGTCGAGGCTGATGATTTGGAGAATGATTTCGCGCTCCGATTCATCCAGCGTGCCCTGCCGCCAAGCGAGTTCGAGCAGCTCCTGATATTCCGCTTCCGTGACCGCAGCCGCAGGCGCGGCTTTGGCGGCAGCGGTTTTCAAAATAGCCGCATTCGTCCACTGCGCCGCCCGATAAAAAGGTTTGGTGATTTTACGGAAAAATAATAACGGCCACGCCACGCGCAACGCCCAATATTCCGGCTGCCGCACCGCGAGCGTTTTGGGAAGGACTTCGCCGACCAACAAGACGACCACTGCGAGCAAAATCACGGTGAGCGCCATTCCCCATTGCGCGTTGAAAACCATGCGCAGCGCGGCGGCGAGAATGGCGGCATTGGCAAACGTATTGCCCAGCACCAGCGTGGCTAGCAAATCGTGGGGACGTTCCAAGAGTTCGGCTACAATTTTACCCGCGCGGGAATTTTTTTCAGAGAGTTGCGCCACCTGCCATTTGCTCAACGAAAACAAAGCGGTCTCCGCGAGCGCAAAACAGAAACTTGCGCCCGCGAAGAACAAAATCGCCAATGCCATCGCCGTTTCCACGCGCGCAGACTAACTCAATCAATCACGGCGGAAAAGGCGAATTCCACAGCAATTCAAACTCACGCGGAGACGCGCGCGAACGATTCGTCCAAGACTTCCAAAAGAAAGTCCACATCCGCCTGCGTGATGCACATCGGCGGAGCGAAACGGATCGTCTGCCCGCGCAAACCGCCTTTGCCGATGAGCAAGCCTAACTCGCGGGCGTGTTCGAGCACGGCAGCACATTCGGCACTCGCGGGTTCTTTGGTAACGCGATCTTTGACCATCTCGATGCCGATCATCAAACCTTTGCCGCGCACATCGCCGATGATTTTGTGCTTCTCTTTCAATTTCGCGAGACCGGCATGAATTCGCGTGCCGAGAGTGTGCGCGTTCGCTTGCAGATTATCTTTTTCGATCACTTCTAAAACTGCTTTACCCATCGCGCTCACGACGGGATTGCCGCCGAACGTGTTGAAGTGAACTTTGCCGAGCAGCGACTGCGCAATTTTATGAGTCGTCACCACCGCAGCGAGCGGGCAACCATTACCGATGCCTTTGGCCATCGTGACGATGTCGGGAATCACGTCCTGCGTTTCGAAGCCCCAAAAATGCGTGCCGGTTCTGCCGAATCCCGTTTGCACTTCATCCGCGATGCACACGCCGCCTGCCGCGCGAACGTATTCGTAAGTCTGCTTGAGATATCCTTGCGGAAATTCCACGAAGCCGCCAACGCCTTGGATGGATTCAGCGATGAAGCCCGCGACTTTTCCTGACGTGGTAAAATCAATCACCTCTTTAACATCGTTCGCATATTTCTTACCCGCGTCCGCGTCGTCGTAGCCGAACGGCCCGCGATATTGATACGGCGCGAGCGCGTGATGCACGCCGAAGCTGTGGGGCACATTATATTTCCAAGTGCTGTGTGCGGTGACGCCCATGCCGGAGGCATTGCCGCCGTGATACGCATTGCGCAGTGCGATGATGTCAAAGTTCTGCGTGTAAGCGCGCGCCATGAGTAGCGCGAGATCGTTTGCCTCGGAACCGGAATTCACGAAGTAGATCGCCTTCAAATCGCCCGGCATCTTGGACGCGAGCTTCTCCGCATACGCGCCGACGTTCGGGTTCAAATAAATCGTCGTGGAATGTTGGAGCAATTCGTTTTGCTTGTTGCCCGCCGCGACAACGTGCGGATGACAATGACCGACGCTCACCGTCACGATGCCGCCAAGACCGTCGAGATAGCGTTTGCCCGTTTCGTCCCAGAGATATTGCATGGAACCCTCGACAACCATGAGCGGATTCTTGTAATAGAGAAAAATCCCCGGATTCATGAATTGTTTCCGTTGCGCCAAAACTTCGGCGGCGGACGGGCCGGTATATTTCTGTGGTTGATGACTGGTCGGCGGCAATGTTGGTGTTTTCATTAGCTTCTTTTTTTCTTTGTTAAATCATTTTTGCGGCGGCGGCGCAAGCTTGCGTCCGATGAGATAAACGCCGAAGGCCACGGCAAAGCCGATGAACCACGCGTAATTGTAAAGGTGCGCGAGGAACTGCGGCACACTGTTGGCGTTCAGTAATTTCACGTTCACGAGAAATCCTGGCAAACTCGGCAACGCCCCCAGCACCAGCGCGAGCAGCGCCACGAGACTGAAACCGCTGGTGAAACGAAATTCTCCATCCGTCTTATAAAGCGCGGCTACGTCCAGCTTGCAGCGGCGAACGACAAAATAATCCGCGATCAGAATCCCGCCAATCGGCCCCAGCAATGCGCTGTAAGCGATGAGCCAAGTGAAAATGTAGCCCGTCGGGTCGGCGACAAGTTTCCACGGCATCATCAGCACGCCGATGATGCCCGTGATAAAACCGCCCAGCCGGAAGGAAATTTTACTTGGGGCGAGATTGGAAAAATCGTTGGCGGGTGAAACGACATTCGCCGCGATGTTCGTCGCGAGTGTCGCCACGCAAAGCGAAATCATGGCGAGCACCAAAACGGCGGGATTTTTGAAACGCGTCAACACGTCCACCGGATCCCAAATCGTCTGGCCAAAAATGATCGTCGTGGCCGAAGTCACCGCCACACCGATGAAGGCATACAGCGCCATCGTCAGCGGCAGGCCAAGCATTTGACCAACGACTTGGGCACGCTGCGATTTGGCGTAGCGCGAGAAGTCAGGAATGTTCAGCGAGAGCGTCGCCCAGAAGCCGACCATGCCCGTGAGTGCAGGAAAGAAATACAGCCAGAATTTTCCCGCCTGCGGCTGTCCCACTTCAAACTGCGACGGTTGTTTTAGAATTGGCCCAAAGCCGCCCGCCGCCTGATACGCCCAGGCCAGCAGCAGCAATCCCAACGCTATCAGCAGCGGTGCCTTGATATTCAGTAACCAACGAATCGTTTCAATGCCGCGATGAATCACCCACATATTCACGCCCCAGAAAAACAGGAAGCACGCGAGCTGGATAAAATTAATTCCCAGCACCGGCAATGCCGCGCCCGCCTCCAGCGACGGTGTGAACACGCCGAGAATTTTGTAAATGGCTTCGCCGCCAATCCACGTTTGAATGCCAAACCAACCACACGCCACTAACGCGCGAAGAATCGCCGGCACGTTTGCACCCTTAGTTCCAAAGGCGGCGCGGCAATAAACGGGAAACGGAATTCCGTATTTCGTCCCAGCGTGCGCATTGAGGATCATCGGGATGAGCACGATGACGTTCGCCAGAAAAATGGTGAGCACCGCCTGCCACCAGTTCATGCCGCCGCTGATGAGCGACGACGCCAGCATGTAAGTCGGGATGCACGCCGACATGGAAATCCAAAGCGCCGCGAAGGTCAAGGCACCCCACTTGCGCGCCGACTGCGGCACGGGCGCGAGGTCGGCATTGAACAGCCGGCTCTGCGCGATGCCCGCTTCGACATCGGGAGCATTCTCGGCCAGACCGGAGGCGTTGGAATTCATGCGCGGAATATTTTCAGACGCCGATGTCCTCGTTCCACAACTGCGGTTTGGCGGCGATGAAATCCTTCATCATCTGGATGCACTCCGCGTTGTTCAACACATCTACCTTCACGCCGTGGGAACGAAGGTGTTCCTCGTCGCCCATGAACGTGACGTTCTCGCCGACCACGACATGCGGAATCTTGTAAAGCTTGATAGCGCCCGAACACATTGGACACGGCGACAACGTCGTGTAAATCGTGCAACGCTCATAGACCTTCGCGGGCAGGCGACCGGCATTTTCGAGCGCGTTCATCTCGCCGTGATGGATCACGCTGCCGTGCTGCACGCGTTGATTGTGGCCGCGCCCGATGATTTTGCCATCGCACACGAGCACCGAGCCGATGGGAATGCCGCCGGCCGCCAGGCCTTTTTTCGCCTCATCAATCGCCGCTTGTAAAAATGGATCCATAAAATTCAAAAATGACTCGGCTTGCGCTGCAAAAATTTCCCGTGGCCATGTTTGCCGACGAATTTCCCGTCGCGCACCACGACTTGCCCGCGCATAGTGACGTGGCTCGGGCGGCCTTCCAGTTTCCAACCTTCAAACGCGCTGTAATCGAGATTCATGTGCTGCGTCTTCACGGAGATTTTGCCGCGATAGTTCGGGTCATAAACCACGAGGTCCGCGTCTGCGCCGGGCTGGATCGTGCCTTTGCGCGGAAACAAGTCGAAGGTCTTCGCGACCTGCGTGCTGAGCACGTTCACAAACGTGTGCAGGTCGATCTTCCCGGTCTTCACGCCGTAGGTGTAAAGCAGGTTCACGCGTTCTTCGAGCGACGGAATGCCGTTCGGGATTTTAGTGAAATCATTTTTTCCCATCTCCTTTTGCTTGCGGAAATCGAATGGCGCGTGATCGGTGGCGACGGTTTGCACGAGGCCATCGCGCAAGCCATTCCAAAGCACTTCCTGATTCCGTTTGTCGCGCAACGGCGGCGACATGACGTATTTCGCGCCCTCAAACTTCGGCAGCTCGGCGTAAGTTTTATCGAGCGTGAGATATTGGATGAGGGTCTCAACCTCGACGCGCACGCCACGTTGACGAGCCGCGATGGCTTCAGCCAACGCTTCTTTGCAACTCAGATGAACAATGTAAGTCGCCGCGCCGGTGAGTTCGGCGAAGGTCATCAAATGATGCACGCCCTCGGCTTCGACTTGCACGGGGCGGCTGGGCTCGTGGAAGCCCGGACCAGTCTTACCGGCGGCAATGAGCTCCTTGCAGCGTTCGCTGACGAGCGTTTCGTTCTCGCAATGCGCGGTGACAATAACACCGAGTTCTTTCGCAAGTTTTAAGGTGCGGTAGAGTTCGGAGTCGTCAATGCCAAACGCACCTTTGTAAGCGAGAAAGATTTTGAACGAGCTGATGCCGCGCTTGACGATTTCGCGGAGCTGTTTCTCGGCTGTCTCATCGAACTTCGTCACGCCCATGTGGAAAGTGAAATCGCACGCAGACTTACCTTCAGCCTGACTCATCCACAGCTCAAAACTTTTCAACGCATCGTCCTTCCGCGCGGGGCAACACATCTCAATGAGCGTTGTCGTGCCGCCGACGAGCGCGGCTTCGCTACCGGTGATGTAATCGTCCTTCGAGAACGTGCCCATGAACGGCAAATAGATGTGAACATGCGGATCGATGAAGCCGGGGAAGATGAATTTGCCCTTGGCGTCAATAACCTCCGCGCCTTTCGGTGGCGTGATGCCGCGGTCGATGCGCGTGATGGTTTCGTTTTCGCAAAGTATGTCCGCCACGTAGCGTTCGCTGGCCGTGACGATTTCGCCGTTCTTGATGAGTAGCGCCATAAATATTTAGCCACAGATAAACACAGATGACCACAGATGGGGAAACATGTTTTTCGTCTTATCTGTGTTTCATCTGTGAAAATCTGTGGCCGCCAATCACTTTTTCTCAGTATGCCAGATGTCGCCTTCGCCGTAGCTGAACCAGCGGCTCGTCGTCACTTTCTGCTGCGTAAAGAACTGCACGCCTTCGCGGCCCTGCATGTGCAGGTCGCCGAAGAACGATTCGTCCCAGCCGTTGAACGGAAACCACGCCATCGAGGCGGGCACGCCGATGTTGATGCCGATCATTCCGGCTTTGGCGCTGTGCTTGAACTCGCGCGCCGCCTTGCCCGAGCGCGTGAAGATGGACGCGCCATTGCCATACATGGACTTGTTCGCCAGCTCGATAGCCGCGCCCAAATCTTCCATGTGCATCACGTTCAGCACGGGGCCAAAGATTTCTTCCTTGGCGACGGTGGTGCCACTCTGGACGTGGTCGAGAATCGTGGCACCGACATAAAATCCATTCGGTGCTTCGGAAACTTTCACACCACGACCGTCTGCGAGGACTTTCGCCCCCTGCTGTTCGCCAATGGAAATCAGTTCCTGCACGCGGTCACGATGCTGGCGGGAGATGACGGCGCCCATGTCCGGCTGCGCTTCGCGATCGGTCGGGCCGACCCGGATGCGTTTCGTGGCTTCGACGAGCGTAGGCAAAACCAATTTCTCCGCCGCCCCAACGACCACGGCGGTCGAGCCGGCCATGCAACGTTCGCCCGCGCAACCGAACGCCGCTTCGATGACGCCGCGCGTGGAATTTTCCACGTCCGCGTCCGGCATGATGATGACGTAATTTTTCGCGCCGCCGTTGGACTGGACGCGTTTGCCGTGCTTCGTGCCGGTCCAGTAGATGTAGCGCGCGATGGGCGTCGAGCCGACGAATGAAATCGCCTTCACCTTCGGGTGCGTGAGCAGCGCGTCCACGACTTCGCGTCCGCCGTGGACGATGTTCAGCACGCCTTTCGGCAGGCCGGCTTTTTCGAGCAGTTTCGCGATCTTGATGGCCGTGAGCGGGACTTTTTCGCTCGGCTTGAGGACGAATGTGTTACCGCACGCGATGGCGATGGGATACATCCACAGCGGAACCATCGCGGGAAAGTTGAACGGCGTGATGCCGACACACACGCCGAGCGGCTGGCGGATGGCCTCGCAATCAATGCCGCGCGCAATGTTCTCCAGCACTTCGCCCATCATCAACGACGGCACGCCGAGCGCGAACTCGATGACTTCCATGCCGCGCTTCACGTCGCCGCGCGATTCGACGAGCGTCTTGCCGTGCTCACGCGTGTTGCTGCGGACGATCTCTTCAAAATGTTCCTCCATCAGCATTTTGAATTTGCCGAGAATGCGCGCGCGCTCGACGGGCGGCGTTTCCATCCACGCGGGAAAAGCAGCATGCGCAGCTTCCACGGCGGCATTGGCGTCCGCAATGCTGCCGACGGGACATTCGGAAATCACTTCGCCGATGGACGGATTGAAGACCGGCGTGCGCGCGGTCTTGGAATCAATCCATTCGCCGCCAATAAAGTTGGGACAGGGTTCTAAAGTTTTTGACATATTGATTTACCACAGAGTCACAGAGACGCAGAGAGAATTACATTTCAAAACTCTGCGACTTTGTGCCTCTGTGGTTGATAGAAGTTTATCGCGCGAGATCGTTCGATTGTTTCACGAAGTCATCGCCGCTCCACTCGCCATCGGCTTGCACCATTTTCTTCGCGGGCGCAACGGCAGCAGCGGCGGCGGCTTTTTGAGCAGCCTTGCGTTCGGTTTGACGTTTGACCAAGTCGGCGTGGGTTGTGAAATAATCCAAGCTCTTACCTTTGAAATCGGCGAGTGTCTCGAACTTGTGTTTCTCCATGAACGCAAGCAGTTCATCGCACATGGGCTTCACGCACTCGTAGCCGAACTTCATCACGCCGGTGCAAACTTGCACCGTGTCCGAACCGAGCAGGATA
The DNA here is from genome assembly GCA_903911825.1 of uncultured Verrucomicrobia subdivision 3 bacterium. Lineage (GTDB taxonomy): Bacteria > Verrucomicrobiota > Verrucomicrobiia > Limisphaerales > UBA11358 > UBA11358. Next base: position 4,987 of record CAIWFB010000072.1, on the reverse strand, counting down.
AATTCCGCCGCATCCTTGCCGCTCTCGATTCCGCCAAGGCCGGAGAGCGAGCGTCCGGGAAATTCCTTCCGGATCATCGTGGCGATTTCCATAACCATGCGGAGCGCAATGGGCTTCACGGCCTTGGACGAATAGCCGCCGGGCGTCGTGTAACCTTCCACGCTGGGCTCGGGCCGGAGCGTGTCGAGATTCACACCGACGACGCTGCGAATGGTGTTGATGGCGGCCAGTCCGATTGCTCCGCCACGCAACGCCGCGCGGCTGGGTTCTTCGATGTGCGTGATGTTCGGCGTCATCTTGGCCCAGAACGGTTTGGTCGCGGCGGACTTCACCCAGCCGCAAACTTCTTCGAGCACGTCCGGGTCTTGGCCCATCGCCGCGCCCATCTTGCGTTCCGGCAAACCATGCGGGCAGGAAAAATTCAATTCAAAGCCATCCACGCCCGTGGCTTCGCAGCGTTTGACGAGTTCGATCCATGCATCCTTGTTGAACTCTTCCATGATGCTCGCGATGAGCACGCCCTGCGGATGCATGTCCTTGCACTTCTTGAATTCCTCTTCCCAAATCTTGAACGGCCGGTCGCTGATCAGCTCAATATTTTCCCAGCCGATGACTTCGCCGCTCGTCGCGAGCAGCTTGCCATAGCGCGGCGTGACGTTGACCACCTTTGACGCGTCCAAGCTGACCGTCTTGGCGATCACCGCGCCCCAACCTTCTTTGAAGGCCTTGCTGATGACGTTCAGATTGGTTCCCGGCGGGCCTGATCCAATGATAAATGGATTCGGCAAATTGAGCCCGTCTACAGTTGTGGCTAATGTCGGCATACGTTGATTCCTTGTAACTTGTTTTTATTTTTAACTCGCTTTAGGCGCAATGGCTACAATAATTTTGCGCAAAGGACAAATTGCAGTGGCCCATGAATTCAACGCTGAACCCAAAACGCACCGTGGCGGAACTCAAGGAACTTCGCGCTCTCACCGGCGACGAAAATGGGTCACAACGCGTGGCCTTCACGCCGCTGTGGACCAAAACCCGCACTTGGCTGACCGAAAAACTGGCGGCATTGCCGGTCAAAATGCACACGGACCCGGCGGGAAATTTTTGGGCCACCCTGCCCGGCGAATCGGAAAAGTCCCTCCTCATCGGCGGCCACATGGATTCCGTTCCCAATGGCGGCTGGCTCGACGGCTGTCTTAACGTCCTGGCCGGCGTGGAGATTTTGCGGCGCATCAACTCGCAGTATGATGGCAAGCCCCCTATCACCATTCGCCTCGTGGATTGGGCCGACGAAGAAGGTGCGCGGTTTGGAAAAAGTCTGTTCGGCTCCTCGGCGTGTTCGGGCAATTTGAATTTGGATGAGGCACGCGGCTTGAAAGACAAAAGCGGAATTTCGTTGCCCGCCGCGCTGAAAGAAGTCGGCGTGGATTTCGAACGCGTCAAAGACAGCGGCAGTGAATTAAAGCACGCCGCCGCCTATCTTGAACTGCACATCGAGCAAGGCCCCGTGCTGCTGGATTTGGATTTGCCGCTCGGCGCGGTGCTGGGAACTTTTGGCGTCGAGCGTCATTCGATCACGTTTCACGGCCAAGCCGCGCATTCCGGAAGCACGCCGATGAACCGCCGCAAAGATGCTTTTCTCGCGGCGGCGAAAATGAGTTCAGAAATTTATAAGATCGCCGAACGCAGCAGCAATGGCGTCTGCACTATCGGCTCGTGCACTACGAAACCAGGCATCGTCACCAGCGTCGTTGAAGAGTGTCGCATCACACTCGACCAACGCCATCTTGACCCAACCAAATTGGCCACCATGTTGGCCGAAGCTAAATCGGCCAGCGAACAATTCGCCCGCGAAGGCAACGTGCAAGTCACTTGGGAACGTATTTGGCAGATTGCCCCCCGCCCTTTTAACAGTGAATTGATTACCCTCTGCGAAAACTCTATCCGCGAAACTTGCGGCAAATCTCATCGCCTACCAAGCGGGCCGTTGCATGATGCCGCCGAAGTTGCCGCCGCCGGTATTCCGACCGTGATGCTGTTCGTCCAAAGCCTGCACGGCATCAGCCACAACAAGATTGAAGATACGAAGGAAGAGCACCTCGAACTCTGTGTCACTGCGTTTGACAAGCTCGCGGAAAAAGCGATAGCTTGGATTCAAACAAGGAAATAAAAGTCACACGCTATGGAAATCAAAGCCCCCGTTGTCGGTGCTGCCGACGAAATTTTAACACCAGAAGCCCTCGCGTTTCTGGAAAAGTTAAGCTGTCAATTCGAGTCCACTCGCCAGCAATTACTCACCCGCCGCGTTGAACGGCAGAAGGAAATTGATGGCGGCAGGATGCCAGATTTTCTCGCGCCGACCAAATCCATCCGCGACGACAAGTCGTGGCGCGTGGCTTCGATTCCTACGGATTTGCAGGATCGGCGCACGGAAATCACCGGGCCGGTGGATCGCAAGATGGTCATCAACGCGCTCAATTCCGGCGCGAAAGTTTTCATGGCGGACTTCGAGGACGCTACTTCGCCGACTTGGAAAAATCTCATCGAAGGTCAGGCCAATTTGCGCGACGCCGTGCGCCGGACGATTTCGTTCAGCAGCCCTGACGGCAAGCAATACAAGCTCAACGAAAAAACCGCTACGCTTCTCGTGCGTCCGCGCGGCTGGCATCTCCCAGAGAAACATGTCCTCGTGGACGGCCAGCCGATTTCCGGCAGTCTTTTTGACTTCGGTTTGTATTTTTTCCACAACGCCGCCGAGCTTTTGAAGCGCGGCAGTGGGCCGTATTTTTATCTGCCGAAGATGGAGAGCCATCTCGAAGCTAGGCTCTGGAACGACGTTTTCAATTTTGCTCAAGACGCGCTGAAGATTACACGCGGCTCGATTCGCGCAACGGTTTTGATCGAGACGATTCTCGCCACGTTCGAGGCCGAGGAAATTTTGTTTGAGCTTAAGGAGCATTCTGCCGGATTAAATTGTGGTCGCTGGGATTACATTTTCAGCTTCATCAAAAAATTCCGCAACCGTCCCGGCTTCACGTTTCCCGACCGCACGCAAGTCACGATGACCTCGCCGTTCATGCGCGCGTATTGCCTGAACGTCATCAAGGTGTGTCATCGTCGCGGCGCGCACGCGATGGGCGGCATGGCGGCGCAGATCCCCATCAAGAGCGACCCGGCGGCGAACGAAGCCGCGCTCGCCCGCGTCCTCGCCGACAAGGAACGCGAAGCGAGCGACGGCCACGACGGCACATGGGTCGCGCATCCCGGCCTCGTGCCCGTCGCGCTCCAGGCGTTCGATAAACACATGCCGACCGCGAATCAAATTTCCAAGCAGCGCGACGACGTGAATGTGTCCGCGAAAGATTTGTTGGCTGTCCCGACCGGCACGATCACCGAGGATGGCCTGCGCGGAAACATCCGCGTCGGCGTGCAATATCTCGAAGCGTGGCTAGGCGGCAATGGCTGCGTGCCGCTTTATAACTTGATGGAAGACGCCGCCACCGCCGAAATTTCCCGCGCGCAAAGCTGGCAATGGCTCAAGCACAACGCCACGCTCGCCGAGGGACGCAAGATCACGACGCAGCTTTACGATGAACTGTTACCGCAGGAATTGGCGCGCATCGAAAAAGAAGTCGGCAGCGCACGGTTCGCCGCCGGAAATTATTCGCGCGCCGCGAAGCTATTCAGCGAAATGTCGAAAGCCAAAGAGTTCGCCGAGTTCTTGACGTTGCCCGCGTATGACTTGATTGATTGATATGGCTGAGGCCTTTGAATTCACCCTGAACGGCAAACCGATTCGCGTCGAAGCGGTTTCGCCAAACACGACGCTGCTCGAATATCTCCGCAGCACTGGGCTGACCGGTTCGAAGGAAGGTTGCGCGGAAGGTGATTGCGGCGCGTGTTCTGTCGCGATTGTCGAACGAGACTCGAAAGGCAAAGCGACTTATCGCGCCGTGAACAGTTGCATCATGCCCGTGTGCCTTGTCGCCGGAAGAGAAGTCGTCTCGGTCGAAGGCGTCGGTTGTTCGGCGAACATGCATCCCGTGCAGCAAAAAATGGTCGAGCACCTTGGTTCGCAATGCGGCTACTGCACGCCCGGTTTCATCTGCTCGATGTTCGAGGGCTACCATCGCGACGATCTTCACACGCATGACGACCTCGACGAGCAGCTTGCCGGGAATCTCTGTCGCTGCACCGGCTATCGGCCGATTCACGATGCGGCGGTGGACGCTTTTGATATGCGAAGCGAGCGGAACGGGGAAGATTTGTTTGCCGAGCGCTTGCGGAAATCCGCCAAGAAACTTGGCGCGGTTCGCTACGAAGCCGACGACGAAAAATTCTTTCGCCCGACTTCGCTGGCGAAATTATTCGAGCTGTTGCAGAACCACTCCGACGCCCGGCTCGTCGCCGGCGCAACGGAACTCGGCTTGGAAATCACCAAGCGTTACAAAAAATTCCCAACGTTGATTTCTACCGAAGCCGTGGCGGAGTTGAAGGAAATAAAATCCACCGAAACCGAATGGCAAATCGGCGCAGCCGTCACGCTTACGGAAATCGAAGACCAACTTGGCGAAGAATTCCCGATGCTCGGCGACATGCTGCGCATGTTCGGTTCGCGGCAGATCCGCAACCGCGCCACGATGGGCGGCAATATCGTCACCGCCTCGCCTATCGGCGACAGCGCGCCATGCCTGCTCGCTTTGGACGCAAAAGTAGTGACCGCATCAGCAACCGGTGAACGGACATTGCCCATCAGCGAATTCTTTGTCTCGTATCGCAAGACCGCTCTTCAGCCCGGCGAAATTTTGAAAGCGATTGTGATTCCGCGTGGAGTATCGGCGCTGAATCTCACGCGCAAAACGGTGTGGCTCAAAGTTTCCAAACGCCGCGAGATGGACATCAGCACCGTGGCCGGCGCGTTCGTCGTGGATTTGGATGCGCAGAACATCGTGCGTTATGTGCGGCTTGGTTACGGCGGCGTGGCCGCGAT
>CAIWFB010000071.1 GCA_903911825.1 uncultured Verrucomicrobia subdivision 3 bacterium | reverse complement strand
ACGCGAACACCAAAGTCATCACCACGAGTGACGAAATTCTCCAATCCCTCATCAACCTCAAACGCTAATCTTTTATGTCCGAAGAACGCACCAAACCCGAGGCGGAAAAATCCGCCGAAGCGGCCGCACCTGCGGCGGCGGGCGGCGGCTTGAAAAGCTGGTTGCCACTCATTCTCGCCGTGGTGCTCATGCCCGCGCTCGCGTTTGGCATGACGAAATTTGTGCTCGTGCCCCAGCTCCAAAAAAGCCTCGGTATCAAAGACGAAACCCCCGGTGCCGCCGGCGAGAAAGCGAAAAAAAGCGCCGAAGGTAAAAAAACTTCTGTGCCCTTCTCTAAATTGCTCGTCAACGTCGCGGGCACCATGGGCCAGCGCTATCTGCTCGTCAGCGTCACGGTCGTCGGCACCGGCGGCGAAGAATTTAAGAAGAAGATGGAAGAGGAAGATGCGCACCTCAAAGACATGGCCATGGGCACACTCATGACCAAAACCTTGGCGGATCTGGAAAAGCCCGGTTCCCGCAATCTCATCCGCACGGAACTCATCAATGGGTTCAACAGCATCCTCGGGGATAGCGTCGTGCAGGAAATCTACATCACCGAATTTGCGCTCCAATAATTCCTATGGAAGAAACCGCGCCCACGGATGCCGCCGAAGTGATGATTCTCACTTCGCGCGGGCAACGCGAAAGCCGCCCCGCCAGCGCGGTGCGGGCGCATGATTTTCGGCAATCCGGTTTTCTCGCCGCCAGCGAATTGCGCCGCATCCGTCAGCGCCACGAACAATTCACCCGCTCGCTCGCCGCGCGGCTCGCGATTTTTCTGCGCCTCGAAATTTCGGTGCAATTGAGCAAGGTATACATCGAGACGTATCAGAAATTCATCGAGACCATTCCTAATCCCAGTTTCACCACGCTCTTCAAAGCCGATCCGTTGAAGGGCGCTTGTCTGTTGGTCGTGCCGCCTCGCCTTGCGCTGACGCTCGTGGATCGTTTGCTTGGAGGCCCCGGCGAAATGCCCGCCGACAATCGTGATTTGACTGAAATTGAAGTCGCCATCAGTGATCAATCGGCGCTGCTCATCCTCGGCGAATGGTGCAATCACTGGCCGGAAATTCGTGACCTGCACGCCACGCTCATCGGCCACGAGAACAACAGCAAGTTTCTCCAGACGTCGCCGCCGGATACTTCCATGCTCATCCTCAATCTGCAGACGACGATTGCCGAACAGGTTGAGCATTTCCAAATCATTTTTCCCTACGCTACCGTCGAGCCGCTTGTGCGCCTGCTGAATCCGGCCTTACCGGAAGAAGAAGCCGCTCCGCTCCGCAACGCTCAGCCGCGCTGGAGCCCCGAGTTTGATGAAGTGAAAGTGCCGGTCACCGCCGAATGGCAAGGTTTGAAAATGTCTGCTGGCGACATCATGCGCCTCAAAGCTGGCGACCTCATCGGTCTTGATCCCGCCTGCGCCGCGCAGGTGCTCGTGCGCTTTGGCAATGTTCCTAAATTTTTCGGCCGCCCCGGCACCAGTGACGCCAAATGGGCCGTTCAACTCACCGCTACTATTCCCACATGAACGCCACCTTTGAAAATCAATCCAACTTGAGCCTCGTGCTCGATGTTCCCGTCAGTCTCACCATCGAACTCGGCGGCTGCAAATTGCCGATGCGCGAAGTGCTCCAACTGAACATCGGCTCCGTAGTGCAACTCGATAAACCTGCCGATGCGCCCGTGGAATTGAGCGTGAACGGCAAGCTCATCGCGCGCGGCGAAGTCGTTGTCGTCGAAGATCGCTACGGCGTGAAGATCACCGAAGTGCTCGGTCAACCGGTCGCCGCATGAAGTCCGGCGCCCCACTCCTAAAATTTCCCGCCCAAGTCCGGCGCGTTTTTCTTCATGTTTTTCGCGGTAACCGGATGCGGACGGGAATCTTTTTTTTCGCTGCGACTCTGTGCGGCGGCGAATCGGTTTTCGCGCAAACGACCAACACGATTGCGGCGGTGACCACGACCAATCTCCCCGACCCCAGCGCGTCGCTACTCCGCGTGTTTGGTGCGCTCGCGTTGGTGCTGGGTTTATTTCTCGGTGGCGTCTGGTTTTACAAGAACTGGCGGCGGCTGACCCTGCAACGCGGTCAGCAGCCGAAACTAAACATCCACGAAACCCGCCCGCTCGGGGCGCGGCAGGCGATTTTTGTCGTGGGTTATGACAAGCAACGTTTTCTCGTGGCTACCTCTCCGGCGGGCGTGAGTCTGTTGAGCCATCTACCCGATGCCGAAGCGGTGGTTGAAGCGGATGCCGGCGCAAAAACTTCTGCGCCCATGCCGTTCGCGCAAGCGCTGGCCCAAGTCCTCAAAGGAAAATGAAAACCATTTTCAAATTTGTTTTTCTGCTCCTGCTCCTGACGGCTTCTGTGGCCGAGGCGCAAACGAACGCCACCACCACGCTCGGCCCGCTATCCATTTCGCTCACCCCGAACAACGGTGCGCCGGATATTGATTCCGGCATCAAAATCCTCTTCATCATCACGCTGCTGTCGCTGGCGCCTTCAATTCTGTTGCTGATGACATGCTTCACCCGTATTGCCATCGTGCTAGGCTTTGTGCGTTCGGCGTTGCAACTGCAAGGTTCGCCCGGCAACCAAATCATCATCGGACTCTCGCTGTTCATGACGTATTTCATCATGGCGCCGGTCTGGGAAAATATTAACACCAACGCCCTCACGCCGTATCAGGCGAAGCAAATCACCAGTGCCGTGGCGCTGGATCGCGCCAGCGGCGCGCTGCGGGATTTCATGCTGAAACAAACCCGTCCCAAAGACGTGGAACTCTTCGTCTCCATGGCGAAATTGCCGCCGACTAAGATTGAAGAATTGCCGCTGCGCGTGGTCACGCCGGCTTTCATCATTAGCGAACTGCGCACGGCGTTCCAGATGGGCTTCCTGATTTATGTGCCGTTCATCTTGATTGATATCGTCGTGGCCACGGTGCTGATGAGCATGGGCATGATGATGATGCCGCCGATGACGATTTCCTTGCCGTTGAAACTACTGCTGTTCGTGCTGGTGGATGGCTGGTCGCTGATCGTCCAATCGCTCGTGCGCAGTTTTGGGATGTGATTTATGAATCCGGAATTTGCCATCGAATTGTTGAAGAGCATGATTCTTCAGGCGCTCACCATCGCCGCGCCGATTCTCGTCACGGCCATGATCGTGGGACTCGCGGTCAGTCTTTTCCAGGCCGTCACCACCATCCATGAACAGACACTGACGTTCGTGCCCAAGGCGCTCGCCATCGTGGGACTATGCCTGTTGCTCATGCCATGGATCGTGCGTTCGCTGATTGATTTCACCACGTCGGTATTCATGAAAATGCCGCAGATGGTGCACTGAATCGTGGACTTGGATTTCTACAACTGGTTCCTGGTGTTCGTGCGGATGGGTGCGTTTCTGCTGGCGCTGCCGTTCTTCTCGGCGGTGAATTTTCCGGCCACGATGCGCATCGCGCTGGCGGGCTTGTCGGCATTGCTGCTCTCGCCGCAACTGCCGCCGTTTCATCTGGCGCACCTCGATATATTTTCGCTCGTCGGTCTGTTCGTGCGCGAAGTCAGCATCGGTCTGCTGTTGGGTTTCATCGGGCGGATGGCGTTTTACGCGGCGGACATTGCGGGCGTCGTCATCGCCAACGAACTTGGCTTGAACATGGGGCAAATTCTCGACCCCACCACGCGCCAATCCGATCAGGTGCCGGGCTTGATTTTATTTTTCCTCGCCACGCTCACGATGCTCACCCTGGATTTGCACCACGGCTTGTTACTGGGTTTGGCGCGCACGTTTGAAGTGCTGCCGTTGGGCGGCGGCCATTTAAGTTCGCCGTTATTTGAAGTCGTGGTGCAGCGTTGCGCCGGAATTTTTACCGTGGCGCTGCAAATCTCCGCGCCCGCCATCGCCACGTCGTTTGTCATCACCGTATTCTTCGCGGTCATGGGCCGGGCGGTGCCGCAGATGAGCGTCTTTGCGGAAAGTTTCGGCGTGCGCATCGCCGGCGGGCTGATCGTTTTTGGTTTCACGTTGCAGATCGCGTCGCAATACATCGCCAACCAATTGCGCCGTTTGCCGGATGATCTCGTCGGGCTGGCGCAACTCTTGAACGGAGGCTGACATGAGCGAACAAACCGGCGAAAAGACGGAGTTGCCCACGCAGCGAAAGCTGGACGAAGCGGTCAAGCATGGCCAAACACCCCGCAGCGCCGAAGTGCAAACGGTCTTCGTGATGCTCGCGAGCGTGGCGGCCCTGTCGTTCTGCGGCCGCGAAACGTGGCACCTGTTTGTGAATACCGAGGTGGCGACGTTCTCGCATCTACACACCATCGTCGTCACGCCGGATTCGTTGCAGGGCTACGGCGTCACCGGAATGTTGCTGGTGATGAAGTGTGCCGGGCCCTTCGTGCTCGCCACGGTGTTGGCGGGGCTGATGGCCGGCGCGATGCAAAGCCGTTTTCAGACCGCTTCCGAAGTGTTGTCACCTGAATGGAGCCGCGTGAATCCGCTGTCCGGGTTTCAACGCCTGTTCTCCACGCAATCGCTCGTGACCACCGCGTTGGCCGCGTTGAAATTCGCCATCGTCTTCGCGCTCACTTTTAGCGAAGTCCGCAAGGTGCTGATGGATCCCATCTTCACTTCGTCCGTTAGCGTTGGGCGACTCGCGGAATTTTTGGGCACCACCGGCTTGGGTATTTTATTACGCGTGAGTCTGTCCCTGCTCGTCATCGCCTCTCTGGATTACGGCTATCAATACTGGAAAGTCGGGCGCGACCTGATGATGACCAAAGACGAAGTGAAAGAAGAAGCCAAGAGCACCGATGGCAATCCGCAAGTGAAAGCCGCGCGGCGCCGTCGCCGCAATGCCAGCAAGGCCAAAGAACTCGCCGCCGTCGCCACCGCCGATGTCGTCGTCACCAACCCCACGCGCATCGCCATCGCCCTGCGCTACGACCGCAAGACCATGAAAGCACCCAAGATCGTGGCCAAAGGCATCCGGCTGAACGCGCAAAAAATTCGCGAATTGGCCGCGCAACACCAAGTGCCCATCATGGAAAACAAACCGTTGGCGCGGATGCTTTTCAAGCACGGCAAAGTGGGAGCCGAAGTGCCCACCGCCTTGTTCGCCGGCGTGGCCGAAGTATTGGCGTGGGTCTATCGCGTGAACCGTTATCGCTACTACGCGGAACGGAATCAAGCGTGAGCGGCGAGCGCGGCAGGGTCGGAAATATTTTGAATCATGGATAAAGCGGATCAATACCTCAACCGGCTACAACATCTGCCGCCCGCGCCCACGGTGGCGGTGCAGCTGCTGGATTTATTGGCGGATCCCAACCAGCGCGTGGATCGGTTTGTGGAATTGGTTCGGCATGATCCGGCGCTCACGGCCAAAATCATGCAGCGGTGCAACCGCGCTTGTTTCAGCACCACGGAACCGGCTTCGGACATGTTTGAAGTCGTCCTGCGGCTGGGTTTTTACGAGGTCTATTGCGTGGTGGCGACGGCTTTGGGTAGCGATCTCATGTCGCTCGGCCAAGCGCATACTGACCCGAATCTGACGCGGCTCTGGCGGCATTCCGTCATGACGGCGGTGGCGGCGGGCGAATTGGCCAAACGGGTGGAAGCGCCGACGGGCGTCGCCTTCACGGCGGGTTTGTTGCACGACTTGGGCAAGCAGGTTTTCGCGGTCGCGGAAACCACGAAATATGTTCAGTTGATGGCTTTGAACGGCGCCAGCGGTTTGAATCTAGTGGAACAAGAACAAGAATTTTTTGGCGTGAACCATGCGGTCATCGGGGCGCGGCTGTTGCGGCGCTGGGGTTTGCCGGAAAGCATCGCGCAAGCGACCGAGCGGCATCATGACGCGGCCGGCGATGGCACGGCGTTGGGCGCCGTGATCCAACTGGCCAATCGCCTCGCGCATCATTTGGCGGATGCGGCCCCGGCGGTGGGTGAAATTCCCGCGCTGCCAAGCCACTCGACTGAATTACTGGGGTTGACGGCGCATGACTTGCCCCCATTGCTCACGCAAATCCAATTCGGCCTACAACGAGTCGAAGGTTTTTCACGGTAGCCCAGCCATTAGACTTTGGGCGAGAAATAAGTTTGCCCGGGCGCGCCGCCGCCCGCTACGCTGCGCGCCTAAGGAAATGAAAATCCAATCCGTGCGGGCGCAACTGCTGGGCGCATTGTTTCTGGCAGCCAACTTCATCACCGTTCCGCGCGTCCTAGCGCAGCCGACTAACTTCGCCCATTCGCTCGCCGAACTGCGCGCCCAACTGGATGCGCACGTGAATCAGCCGCGCTTTTCGGGCGCGCTCTGGGGCATTCAAGTCGCCTCGCTCGCCACGGGCAAAATTATCTACGAACAGCACGCTGACCGATTGATGAGTCCGGCCTCGAACAGTAAATTATATCCCGGTGCGCTCGCGCTCACGACGTTCGGCGGCGACTACCGTTTCACCACGCCAGTGTTGGCACACGGTGAAATCGCTGGCGGCGAACTGAAAGGTGATTTGATTGTTTCTGGCGTGGGCGATCCCTCGTGGAAAGCGACGGATTTTTCCGCCAACTTCGCGCCCTTCATCATGGTGCTCACGAACGCCGGCGTGCGGCGCATCACCGGCGATGTCATCGGCGACAACACGCATTTTCATGGCTCGCCCTACGGCGGCAGTTGGTGCGTGGAAGATTTGTTTGATACGGAAGGCGCGGAAATTTCCGCGCTCACACTCATGGATAACGTCGTAAGCTTGCGCGTTCGGGCGGGCAATAAAATTGGCGTGCCCGGCCTCGTGAATCTGCTGCTGCCTGACACCGGACTGACGCTGGTGAACCGCACCCGCACCACGGCGCGTGAAGCAAAACCCAAACTGGAACTCTACCGCGAGCCGGGCACCAAACGCCTGTTTGTCTTCGGCGAAATGCCGCTGGGCGCTCCAGCAGAATCGCTCGAAACGCCCGTCCCGCAACCCGCGCAATGGTTTGCCACCGCGCTGAAAACCGAACTCGCTCACGCTGGTATCGCGGTCGGCGGCAAAGCGCGCAGCGTGGCGTGGCCGGAAAGTTTGCCGTGGAGCCGCACAGATTTGACGCCGCTCGGCGAAGTAAAATCACCGCCGTTGCGCGACGTGGTGCGCGCTTTCATGAAGCCTTCACAAAATTTGGAAACCGATTTGACTTTTGCTCACACCGGCGAATTTCTCCGCGCCACTAACGCGCCAGAATCCGAAAGCTCCGCGCAGTCTGGCTTGCTCGCGTTGCATCATTTTCTCGACACGAACAGACTTCCCGCGAGCGATCTGCATTTCGACGAAGGCTCCGGGCTTTCACGTAACAACCTGACCACCGCGCGGCTAACGGTGGCGCTGCTCACGTTGATGAGCACCAATCCAGCAGCAGCCGATTTTGATCGCTCGCTACCCATTGCGGGAGTGGATGGCACCATTCGTCGCCGCATGAAAGGCACGCCCGCATTCGAAAATGTTCACGCTAAGACGGGCACGCTGCGTTGGGTTAATGCGCTCTCCGGCTACGTCACCACCGCAGCGGGCGAACGGCTGGTGTTCAGTCTCATGTTGAATCGTTACGACTCTGCGCCGGACCGCAAGCGCACGGATGAATTGGATGAAATCGCCGTGCGCCTCGCGGGCTTTAGCGGAAAGACCGACGAATAATTTTCAGGCCGGAATCTGGGCGAGACAGCGCTCCAACATTGCCAGCAGCAGTTCAATGTCGGCCGCCGTTACGCTTAAGTTCGGGCGGAGGCGGACGTTATTTTTCCCCGCTGTCAGCAGCAGCAAACCTTCGTCGCGCAAAGCCATTTCTGCGAGCACATCGCACTGCGCCGGAGTGCGGGTGGAGAAACCTTGATATAAACCCTGGCCGCGCACGTTGAAGAGTTGCTGCGGAAATTTGGTTTCCAGTGCGCGCAATCCAGCGGCGAGTTTTTCGCCATTCACTTGCGCGGCGGCTACCAGATTCTCGCGGCGAACAACTTTCATCTCTTGCACGAAACGAACCATGTCAGCCAACGAACCGCCCCACGTTGAATCTAGCACGCCGTGATCGTGCATCGGCTCCAGCATGTAAACCACGCCGCAGCCAAATTTTTTGGCAACGGCGATGGCTTGCGGTGGATGCGGCAGAGCCAGTTGATCCACCATGAAAATTTCTCCCGTCGGCCCGCCCGCAGTCTGCACTTCGTCGAAACCGAGATAAACTTTGTGCTGGTGCGCAAGCCGACTAAGACCTTGAAAAAATTCCGGTTCCGCCGCGCGATGGCCGCCTGCGCCTTGAATCGGCTCCACGATGATACCGACAACTTCGCCCGCGAATTGCTTTAGCATTTTTTCGACGATGACGAGCGATTCATCCGTGCGGGCACGATTTTCCGCAGCGGGTGCGGAGTTGTTGACTTCGGGAAATGGCACAGAAAGATTGTCGGGCATGAAGCCGTGAAAATCTTTCGTCGCCACGGGATCAGAGGTTTGCGTGACGTTTAGCGCAAAGACGGTGCGACCATGAAAGGCTTTCTGAAAATAGATGAAGCGGCAGCGTTCGCCGGGTTGCGCCTGCACGCCGCGCGCCTGATGGTGGAGATTGATGAAATATTTCATCATGTTCTCGATGGCTTCGGCGCCGGAATTCACCGCGTAAACTTCTAGCTTGGGATTCCTCATGCAGCGCGGCGCCAGTTCATAGACGGCGCGATAATACTCGACGCATTCGGGCGTGAGAAAATCGGGGTTCGCGGTTTTATTATTCGCGGCGAAGACCAGACGACGAACGTAATCGGGCTCCTGCATCGCGGGATGGTTGTAGCCGATGAGCCGCGAGGCGTAGAAGCCAGTCCAATCAAAGATCTTGCCGCCATCCACCGTCGCGAGCCACATGCCATCGCAGTTCGCGAGATCGAGCACGAAGGGATTCACCTCGGCGATGACGTATTTGCCAAGTTCGGCGATGTGCGCGGCACCAATCGGGCCGGTGATTTGACGGGAGGAATGCATCGTGAATTACGGCCCGACGCGGGCGCGGAAGAATTGCTGCGGCGAGTTGATGATTGAACCCGCATCAAAGTTGAACTGCCCATTCGTGCTCGTCAGATTGGTCAACGCGTTCCAGCTCGTCAGGTTAGTGGAAGTTTCAATGGTGTAAGTCCAATACGCATCGCCGCTGAAGCTGATTTGCACGGCTCCGTTGCTCGCGCTAATCGCGGAAAATTGGGCGGCGACGGGCGTAACGAGCGACAAGGCGGCGTTCGTGCTGGTGACGGACGCCATGAAGTTGCTCGCACTGACGGAATAATTTCCCGCATTCGTTGCGGCGACGAAGGCGAGTGTGTAAGTGGCGTTTGTCGCGCCGCTGATGTTCACGCCATTGAAGCGCCATTGATAATTGGCGGCCGGCAAGCCAGTGGCCGCAGCGGTGAGCGTCACGTTCGTTCCGAGCTTCACCGTCTTGGCGATCGGTTGTAACGTGAACGCGGGCGCTACGGCGGGCGATTCCACGCGCACATTGTCCACGAGGCCGAAGTTGATGACATTGTTCGACGAGAGCGAGGGGAATGGATCCCAGAAACCCACGAACACATTGCTCGCCGTGAACGTGGCGTTGGAAATCGTGGCGAAGCGCACGCCATCCACAACCCAGTCCACCGTGCTGCCGCGTTTAGAAACGATGACATCGTGCCACGCCATGCCGAAGGTGCCGGGGTTCAGGGTGCCGGTCTGCTGGGGGAAGCTGGCTTTTTGGGCGGCCGGCGCCGCGGTGCTGACGGGAAATACGGCTGTGTAATATAAATTTCCGTTCCCGCGCGCCGTGGTATCAGTGCCTGCCCAATAATTACCGGTGGTAGCGAGTTGAACGGCAGTGCCGGTATAAAAATTGTAGTCGGCGGTGCTCGTAGCGGTGTCTCCGTTGCCGCCGTCGCCGTCCACGGAGAAATAAAATCCATCCGCTGTCGAGCCGCTGCCGGTCCATTCCGTGCGCGTGCCGGAAGTGCCGAGGCCAGCCGTCAGATATTCCGTGGAGCCAATGCCGTTGGTCAGCGGACCGTTGACGTTGATCCACGCGTCGAAGCGCAGGCGGTAGTCGCCGGCAAAAGTTCGATTGGTGGGTGATAGAGAAAGCGCGGCAGTCACACCATTCGCGAGGTTCGCTTTCATTTGTAGCCCGAACTTGGTGCCGCCGGAATTGGGAGCCGCCGGAATGCCCACCGTGGAATAATCAAAAGCAAAAGTGACGGACGTATCGGTGGAACTTTTGTTGAAGGTCCAATTGGTTGCGGAGTTCGTTTCAAAATTATCCGCAAAGACCGTGGCTTGCGGCGGGAAGACGAGGAGCGAAAGCGGACTGCTGGTCACGCTGCCGCTGGCATTTGTGACAATGAGCGTGTAGAAACCGGTATTGGTGGCCTGCACGT
This sequence comes from uncultured Verrucomicrobia subdivision 3 bacterium, assembly GCA_903911825.1. Lineage (GTDB taxonomy): Bacteria > Verrucomicrobiota > Verrucomicrobiia > Limisphaerales > UBA11358 > UBA11358. Next base: position 6,085 of record CAIWFB010000071.1, on the reverse strand, counting down.
TGGTCAGGCTCAGCAAGGTGTTGGTGGCGCTAGAGAGTGCCACGCCATTGAAAAACCACTGACTTTTCAGGGTGCCTAGACCATAGGCTGTAGCGGCGAAGGTCACGTTGCTACCCGCTTCAGCGGCGCGTTGGTTGAGCGGAAACGTGACGAGGTTCGGCGTGGGCGGTAGGCCGCCGATGACGAACGCATCCAGATTGGTATAAGTGCCCTTGAGCACATCCGAGTCGCCGCCGGACCAATTGGTGTCGTTGTATTGCCAGATATTCCAGGTCGGCCACGGGGTCGTGGAACTTGGCCCGCCAGATTGGACATTCTGGCCATTGTAAGAAGCGATCCACACCGGCCAATTCGTCACGGTAGTGTTCAGTCCTGGGTAGCCACTGACGCCACTTGAGGGCGCGGAAAACCAAACGCCTGTATAAACGACTGGCTTCAAGGTGACGCCATTGGCGCGGGCGAGATTGGAAACCGTGTTGCACCATTGATTAACCCATTGGGACATCTGGGTGATGGTGAGGCCCGTGCCGTTGGTGGCGGCGGCATCCTCCCAATCGAGCATCGGCACCAAGCAGGCGCCATCGGCTTTGGCGTAGTTACTGGCGACGCTCCAAAAAAAATTCGCCTCCGCATCGGCGCTGTTCGCACCGGTGAGGTTGGGGTTGCTGCTGGGTTGCGCGTAGTGATAGGCCCCGATAAAGATGCCCGCGTTTTTTGCCCCCGCCGCATGGGTGCTGAACAGGGAGTCCGTGATGGTATCTCCCTGCGTCGCCTTGGCCCACGCGAAAGCCACGCCGGTTTTTTTCACCGCTGGCCAATTGACGCTGGCTTGATAATGGGAAACGTCGGTTCCCAACATTCGCTGGGCGAAAACTGAACTCGGTGCGAGCGCTATTCCCGCCACGGCAACGACGGCGCAGGCGCGTGACAGAATGGAGGCGACGACGCGCATTCGATAACCGGTTTAAAGCGCCACAAACGGCAGACCATGCGCATCCGCCACGGCTTTGTAAGTGATCTGGCCGGCTTTGACATTGATGCCGCCAATGAGCGCGGGATTTTTCTGGCAGGCTTCATCCACGCCGTGATCCGCGAGCATTTCAAGATAGCGATATGTCACATTCGTCAACGCCTGCGTGGCCGTGCGGGCGTAAGCCCCGGGCATGTTCGCGACACAATAATGCGTCACGCCTTCCTCGACATAAACCGGGTTATGATGCGTCGTGGCGCGGGAAGTCTCTGCGCAGCCGCCTTGATCAATGGCGATGTCCACGAGCACGCTACCAGGGCGCATGCGCTTGAGCATAGCGCGCGTGATTAATTTCGGAGCCTTCGCGCCAGGAACTAATACAGCGCCGATGAGCAGGTCAACGCTCGGTAAAATTTCCTGCAAATGCGATTCGCTGGAAAACAAGGTGTGCGCCGTGTGCAATGTGATGTCGAGGAAACGCATCCGTTCCAGATCCACTTCAAGAATCGTCACGTCCGCACCGAGACCTTGCGCCATACGCGCCGCATTCACGCCGGCGGCGCCACCGCCGAGCACGACGACTTTGCCGGGCAACACACCGGGAACGCCGCCGAGCAACGTCCCGCTGCCGCCAAAATGTTTCGCCAAAAAATAGCCGCCCACCAACACGCTCATGCGCCCGGCGATTTCGCTCATCGGTTCCAGCAACGGCAAGCGGCGGTTCACTTCGATCGTTTCGTAAGCGATGCACGTCGCACCGGATTTCATCAACGCTTCCGTCAGCGGCTTGCTGGCGGCGAGGTGGAGATAGGTAAAAAGAATCTGGCCGGGGCGCAGCAACGGCAATTCGCTCGGCAACGGTTCTTTCACTTTGATGATTAAGTGCGCCTGTTCAAAAACTTCTGCGTGCGTGTCCACCATGGTGGCGCCGGCGGTTTCATATTCGCCATCCGCATAGCCCGCACCCACGCCGGCGCCGCGTTCCACGACGACGCTATGGCCGCGTTTGATGAGTTGGTAAGCACCGCTGGGGAGTAGGGCGACGCGATATTCCTGTTCTTTAATTTCTTTGGGAACGCCGATAATCATATTTATTCCTTATGAGCTGACGCTACCAAACCCGTCTGCCTTGTCAACCGTCGCACAAAACCGGGCTGTTACAAATCTTACATCTGGTTTTTTCTCGACAGCCACCGCCTGACACCGCCATAAAGACGCCAAGGACAAACGATGCACAAGCTGGCTCAACGTAAAACAATTTTTCAGTCTCTCCTATTGGGGACACTGCTGGCTATTACCATGCCGTGTGCGGCGGATGATTTTTCTACAATCGAAAGTAAATTTGCGCCGCTGGGGAAATTGGTTGTCACCCAATTCGTTTCCGCACCGTTTCCGCATCCGGCGCGAGCCGAAGGCCGAACGCGCAATGGCGAATTCTTTTCTGCTGCCGAACATTATTCTGACGGCACCGTGGCCTTTTTCATCCCGAAACAATTTCGCGTGACGGATAAAATTGATTTTGTGGTTCACTTCCACGGCTGGGGCAACACCGTTGCCGGGACATTGCAGCAATACAATCTGGTGCCGCAATTTTGTGACAGCGGAAAAAACGCGATTCTGATGGTGCCCGAAGGCCCGCGCAACGCACCGGATTCGTTTGGTGGCAAGCTGGAAGACACGAATGGCTTCCGAGTTTTCATGGCGGAGGCATTGGAGAAATTACGCGCGAGTGGGGCGCTGGCGCAAACGAACTTCACGCTCGGTAATGTGATTCTCTCCGGCCACAGCGGGGGTTATCATGTCATCGCGGGAATTCTGGATCGCGGCGGCTTGCCCGAAAACGTCCGCGAGGCATGGTTATTTGACGCGCTCTACGGTAACACGGAGAATTTTGTCGCATGGCAGAAGCAACAGAGCGGTCGCTTGCTGAGCATCTATACCGAACGCGGCGGCACGAAGTCAGAAACGGAAAAGTTGATAGCCGATTATCGCACGAACGGCGTGAGTTTCACCGCGTTAGAAGAGACCAACAGCTTCCCCGCCGATCTGAAAAAAAGTAAACTCGTTTTCATGCACACGGATTTATCCCACAACGAGGTGATTTTTCGGCGGGACGAATTTAGAAAATTTCTCCAGACCAGTTGCCTTCAAAACCAATGAAACGTTCCTCTCTTTCCGTTTTTCTGGGCCTCGCGACGTTACTCGCCGGCTGCCACACTATGAACACCCCCAAATCATCCGCCCGCCCGCCCGTCAAACTGGGCGTCGAAGTTCTCTTTGAAAAACACCCCGAACTCGTGCGTGGCAAACGCGTCGGGCTGATCACCAATCCGACCGGCCTCGACAGCGGATTGAACAGCATCATCGAGACGTTTCGCGCTCATCCCGAGGTGAAATTATCCGCGCTTTACGGCCCGGAACACGGCGTGCGTGGCAATGCCCAGGCGGGTGAATACGTAGCGTTCTATTTTGACGAACATTTTAAGCTGCCCGTGTTCAGTCTCTACGGCCAGACACACAAGCCGCCGGCCGACATGATGACGAACATTGACGAATACATGCGCACGTTCGACACGAAGCACGAAGGCAAGCAGGTCGAGCGCGGCATGATGGATTCCGTGGATGTGATGGTGTTTGATCTGCAAGACGTCGGCACGCGCGTTTATACTTACATCGCCACGATGGCGAACGCGATGGAAGCGGCAGCGAACAGTGATCTTCCGTTCATCGTGCTCGACCGGCCAAATCCCATCAATGGCAACGCGATGGAAGGGCCAATTCTCGAATATCCCGCGTTCAGTTCCTTCATCGGCCATTATCCCATTCCATTGCGCCACGGCATGACGACGGGCGAACTGGCGCAATTCATCAACGCGAAGTTTCTGAAGGAGAAGGCCAAGCTTACCGTCGTGCCAATGGAAAATTGGACGCGCGATGAGTGGTTCGATGAGACCTCGCTGCCGTGGACGTTGCCCTCGCCCAATCTGCCAACGCTCGACAGCGCGACGGTTTATCCCGGGCAGGTAATTTTGGAAGGCAGCAATTTGTCCGAAGGCCGTGGCACCACGAAGCCGTTTGAATTTTTTGGCGCACCGTGGATTGATGGTTTTGTGCTGGCGAAGAAATTGAACGAACTCAATTTGCCCGGCGTGAAATTTCGCGAAGTTTATTTCACGCCCACTTTCTCAAAATTCAAGGGGACGAATTGCGGCGGCTGCCAGCTCTATGTCACTGACCGCGAGAAATATCAATCCATTGCCACCACGTTGACGATTTTAACCGAGATCAAAAAGCTTTACGGCGCCAAACTGGAGCTGCACAAAAGCTATTTCGATCACGTGATGGGCACGGCCTCCGTGCGCGAAGGGTTGGAGCGTGGCGATGCCGTGGATAAAATCATGGCGGCCACGCAGCCGGGCTTGAAAGAATTTGCCAAAACGCGCGAGCCGTTCTTGCTATATCACTAAAAAGCTATGAAGCGTTGTGTTCTTATTCTGGCCGCGCTGACGCTGGGGCTGGGCTGTGCCACGCATTGCCCGCCAGCAAAAGTTTTCCGCGCAGACAAATTGGCGGAAATGGACGCAGCCATTCTCACAGCCATCGCGAGCAACAAATGTCCCGGTGGCGTGCTCTGGCTGGAACACGGCGGCGCGACGTATCATAAGGCATTTGGCAATCGCGCCTTGGTGCCGGAGCGCGAGCCGATGACAGAAGACACCATTTTCGATGCCGCATCGCTCACCAAAGTAGTCGCTTGCACGCCCGCAGTGATGTTGCTGGTCGAGCGCGGACAGGTGCAGCTCGACGCGCCTGTGCGGACATACATTCCTGAATTTACTGGCGGTGATCGCGATGCCATCACCATTCGCCAGTTGTTGACGCACGTTTCTGGTTTGCCGCCGGATGTGGAAACGCGCACTGATTGGCAGGGGCAAGCCGAAGCAGTGCGGAAAGCTTGCGCTATCAAGCTGCGATCAATGCCGGGCACCGTTTTCAAATACAGCGACATCAATTTCTTTCTCCTCGGTGAAATCGTGCAACGCGTCAGCCGCACGCCGCTGGAAGTTTTTGTGCAACGGGAAATCTACGCGCCGTTGAAAATGACCGATACCGGTTACTTGCCGCCGCGAGAAAAATTGCCGCGCATCGCGCCTACGGAAGTGGTGAACGGCCAGCCGTATCGTGGCGTAGTTCACGACCCAACCGCGCGCCACATGGGCGGCGTCGCTGGCCACGCGGGCTTATTCACGACCGCGCCCGACTTGGCTCGCTATGCGCGAATGCTCACCAACCTTGGCGAATTGGACGGCGTGCGCATCTTCAAACCTGAAACCGTGCAGTGGATGACCCGCGTGCAAACGCCGCCGGACATTTCCGCCAAACGCGGCCTAGGTTGGGACATTGACTCCAACTTCAGCGGTCCGCGCGGTGCGCTTTTCCCGGTTGGCTCTTACGGTCACACCGGTTGGACAGGTGGTTCGTTGTGGATTGATCCCCAGTCCCAGACTTTCGTGATTTTTTTGTCGAATCGCAATCATCCTACGGAAGCAGGTAGTGTAGTGGCCTTGCGCCATCAGTTGGGAACTTTGGCGGCGGAAGCGATCCAAATTTCCAACAAAAAATGATCCACCAAAATGCGGCCGATCTACTCGAATGTTTGCTAATTTGCTGCCGGATATGACTCGCTTTTCACATTCAACGACGTGTTGATTGAGCGCAACAAGTCTTTGTGCAGCCGTGACAAGAAGAGTAGCACAATTCCCAGTCGCCTGTGTTTTTGTAACCGAGCATTGTTTTTGTAACAATTGGGATAATTTTTTTAAATAATGTTGCAAACCTGTAACATCAAGCGTAAAAGCGTGGGTGTGTTTTGGATGTGGTCGAATAAATCACATGCAACGGTAGCCATAAACCGTGCTGCCGAATCAGGCACACAAGAAGGAGAACTATGAAAAAAATCAGGTCATTAACCAAATTAGCTATGTCGTTTGCTGCAGCACTCATTTGCTATGCAGCTCCAACCGCGGAAGCGCAGCAGGTTTATCTGCAAAATTTTAACACCGATGACAGTGCTAACTGGGCGGTAAATTTCGATTACACTAGCCCCGCACCATT
>CAIWFB010000070.1 GCA_903911825.1 uncultured Verrucomicrobia subdivision 3 bacterium | reverse complement strand
GAACTCGCCTCCGATCTCGTCGATCGCGGGCTCGTGATGGCTGGCGGCGGATCACTGATCCGTGGCATTGACCGACTCGTGGCCGGCGAAACCGGCCTGCCTGTGCATCTCGCTGACGACCCGATGAGCGCCGTCGCCGAAGGCACTGGCCGTGTATTGCAGGAAATCGAATTCCTCAAACGCGTCGCCACCAACGCCAAATACTGATTCTTCTGGGTAAATTCACCGCACCACGGCGACAACGCCGTGACGTAGCGGATGTTCAAACATAAAAATTATCTCGCGCTCGGCGCAGTGGTCATCGTGGCAGTTGTGCTTTTAAGCCTGCCCACGCGCGTGACCTCTCGACTCAAATTGGCCGTGGGCAGTTGGTTTTTACCGCTTTTCGGCCTCTCCAGCGCTGCCCAACAGCTTCCCGCCGACCTTGCTGATTCCGTTTTACCTCGCCGCGAACTGCTCAAACAGATTGATACGCTCCGCCGCGAAAATCAGCAGCTTCGTTCACAGGCAGTTCAAAACTCGGCCATCACTCGGGAGAACGACCAACTTCGCTCGCTGCTTGGCTGGCAAAAAAATGTTCCGTGGAAAGTGAAGCCTGCCAATGTGGTCATGCGCGACCCCGCCAATTGGTGGCGCACCGTGCAGATTGACGTCGGCTCGCGCGACGGTGTGCGCGTTGATTTACCGATTATTTCATCGTCCGGCTCCCTTGTTGGCCGCGTCAGTTCCGTTAGTCTCACCCGTTCGCAGGTCGTGCTCATTGGCGACCAGAATTGCCGCGTTTCCGCCACCGTGGAAAATGCCGCCCGCGACATGGGCGTGGTCGTTGCCAGTGGTCCTGTGGATACCACGCTCGTGCAACTGACCTACCTCGCCAGCAGTGCCAATCTCAAACCCGGCCAGAACGTCGTGACCAGCGGCTTGGGCGAAGTTTTCCCCAAAGGCATTCCCATCGGCCAAATTGTTTATGCGCACGCCGTGGAATATGGTCTCTACACCGAAGCGCAGGTGAAACTGAATGCGAATCTCGGTTCGCTTGAACAAGTTTGGGTGTTATTCCCGTGAATATTTTCCAGACCATTCTGATTTTGTCCGCGGCATTTCTCGCGGTCTTTGCCGAGGCGACATTGAATGCTCCGCGCGTCTGGCTCGGCGCGCAGATCAACTTTCTGCCCGCCATTATGGTCTTCGCCGCTCTGAATGCCGGGCTGCCGACGGTTTCCGCGCTCGCCATTCTCGGCGGTTTATGGCTCGACACCTTTTCCGCCAATCCGCTCGGCATTAGTATTTTTCCACTGCTGATTGTGGGCTGGCCGATTTATCTACGGCGCGATTTGATTTTGCGCGATCTGCCGTTTGCCCAGTTTGTGATGGGTGGCATCGCCAGCGCACTGGTTCCGGCGGTGCTGCTGCTGATGTTATTGAGCGGTGGATATGAACCGCTTATCGGCTGGGGCACGCTTTGGCAATTCATCGTGATGGCGCTCGGTGGAGCGGTGGCTACGCCGTTCATTTTTGCGCTGATGAATTGGGCGAATCGTGCGCTGGGTTATCAACCGCGTTCCGATCCGGGCTTCCGGCTGGATCGCGAAATCCGGCACGGCAAAGTTTTGAAACACTTGTAATGCTCGTTTTTGACGAATTGAAAAAAAACGAACCATCCCTCCGCTTGGTCGCGGTAGGGCTGGTGGCGGGGCTTGGCGTTTTATTCGTCGGCTTGTGGTGGGTGCAGATCGTTTCCGTCAATGAATACCGGGCGCATCAAGAGACACAATCGAATCGCACCATTCGCCTGCCCGCAGTGCGCGGCAAGATTCTTGACCGCGAAGGCCGCGTGCTGGCGGAGAATCGTCCGCGCTATAACCTGTGCCTTTACCTCGACGATTTGCGCACGCCTTTTTTTAATGCCTACACCAATCTGTTGAGTGTCACGCGCGCGGCGCAGAAACAAAAAATTGCCTTCGCTGAAAAAAAACTGGGGCGCACGTTGACGAAGGCGGAGCTGAAACAATTTCAATTGAAGCCGGAAGAGCGCGAGCAATTACGGTCGCAGGCGCGCGTGCGCGTGGTGAACTCGTTACTTGAAAACATCAGCCAGAAACTTAGGCAGCCGGTGACGTTGAACGAAAAAGAGTTTACGCGGCATTACGCCAGTCAACGCGCGTTGCCGTATCCGGTGCTGAAAAATTTGGAGCCGACGCAGATCGCACGTTTTCAGGAGAGTTATACGGACGGTGTGGGCGTGGACATGGAATTGGAATCGGTGCGCAGTTATCCGAACGACACGACGGCGGGACATCTGCTCGGTTATGTTTTGCGCGATGACGATTCGCGCGATGGCGAGAATGCCTACTTCAATTATTACCTGCCGGATTATCGCGGTCAGGTCGGTGTGGAAGCCGGTTTCGACGAGCAATTGCGGGGGCGTGCGGGCGAAGAAGCGGTGCAGGTGAACAGCCTCGGTTACCGTCAGTCGCAGAATATCGAGAACCATCCTGAACCGGGCGACAACGCAGTGTTGACGGTGGATTTGGATATCCAGCGGGCTGCGGAAAGCGCACTTGTCACGCATCAGGGCAAGGATGTGCGCGCGGCAGTCGTCGTCATGGACGTGCGGAATGGCGATGTGTTGGCCATGGCGTCGTCGCCGACGATTGACCCGATTTACGCCGCGAACGATGTGAACCGGATGAACGATGAAAAATTACGACCTGCGATTAATCGCGCCACACAGGAAAATTTTGCGGCGGGTTCCATTTTCAAAGTTGTGCTGGGCTTGGCGGCGTTGGAAGCGGGGCTGAATCCGGAAAAACTTTACAGCGTTCAGGCTGACCCCGAAGACCCCGCGCACGGCTGTATTTTTGTCGGTCGCTTGAAGAAGAAAGATACCGCGCCGCCGGGCGAATATAATTTTAAGCGCGCCATCGAGCGTTCGAGTAATTCCTATTTCATTCAAGTCGGGTTGCAATATGGCGTGGATCGGATCATCGCGATGGCGCAAAAATTTCATCTTGGTGAAACGACGCGTTTGCCTACGCGGCAGGAAACGCGCGGCAATCTGCCCACCTTGGATCGCGTGCATCACAATTGGCGCGAGGGCGACACGGCGAATTTGAGCATCGGCCAAGGTGAGTTAGTGGTCACGCCATTGCAGATGGCCGTGGCGTATTCGGCGATTGCCAATGGCGGCACCGTTTTTTGGCCGCGCTTAGTTTCGCGTATTGAGCCGCAAGATCCAGCCTTGCGCGCACAGGGACAAAATTTGCCCGCCGCGCAAGTGCGCGACCGGCTCGGCGTCAGCACGCGCAGCTTGAGAATTTTGCACAACGCGATGTTGGCCGAAACGGAAGATGTCGAAGGCACAGGCAAGGCGGCGGTGGTGCCGGGCTTGCGCATCTGTGGCAAAACTGGCACGGCGCAGCGGCAAGATGAACGGAATCGTTTTGTGGGCTACAATTTTTGGTTCGCTTCATTTGCGCCTTACGAAAGCCCGCGTTATGCGGTCGTAGTGCTGGTGCAATCCGAAGGCAAAGGTTCCGGCGGCACGACGTGCGCGCCGATTGCCCACGATATTTACGCGGCGATTTTGGAAAACGAACGGGCGGCGGGTGTGAAGAATTTGACGGCCGCGAATTAAAAATGTTTTCCCTGAACACAACTCCGAGAGAATCGGTGGACCGGCTGCAAATCGCGGCCTTGGTCGGCCTGATGATTATCGGCGCGATGTTTGTGTTCAGCGCGACGATGGTGAATTCCGGCGAGTTGGAAAAGTCATGGTTTGCGCAGATCTGGTTCCGGCAAGTCATCTGGTATGTGCTGGGCCTCGGTGCGGCGGCGGCCCTGTGTGTATTAGATTATCACACGCTGGCGCGGTGGTCGTTTGTGGCGTATGGGGCGATGATCCTTTGCTTAATTGCCGTGCTGATTCCCTTCATCGGCAAGACGCACGGCTGGGGTGCGCGGCGCTGGATTGATCTGCCGTTCTTTCAATTTCAGCCGAGCGAATTTGCGAAGCTGGCGTTCATTCTCGCGCTGGCCAATTTCTTGAGCCGTCCGCCCGATGAACTCAAGCAGGTCAAAATTTTCTGGCAAGGCATCGGGCTGATTGTGCTGCCGTTTTTATTGATCATGAAAGAACCCGACTTGGGTTCGGCGTTGGTGTTGTTGCCGACGGGCTTGGTGATGATGGTGGTGGCGGGCACGCCGCGCAGATTTCTGGTCATGCTGATCGGTGGCGTCGCCATTTTTGGCACGCTGATTTTGGCGGACGTGTTATTCGCGCCGCCGGGTTGGCAAATTAAAATTCAGGAGTATCAACGCCAACGGTTGCTGGTTTATTTTGGCGCGGACTTTGCGCCGAAGAATGCGACGGTGCAGGAAAAAGCGGAAGCGCGTCGGTTGCAGAGCGACAAGTCGTTCCAATCGCGGCAGGCGTTGATTTCAGTCGGGTCGGGCGGTTTGTGGGGCGCGGGTTGGCGCAACGGTAAACAAACTTCGCTCCAATTTATGCCGTCGGGTGCGGCTCATAATGATTTCATTTTCTCCGTCATTGCCGAGGAGGAAGGATTCGTTGGCTCCATTGTGGTGCTAACGCTGTATGCGGTGGTTC
>CAIWFB010000069.1 GCA_903911825.1 uncultured Verrucomicrobia subdivision 3 bacterium | reverse complement strand
CTTGAATGGAATCTCATAATGCTTCACCTCGGCATGCAGCTTCGCCACCAAACGACCAGTCACCGGGAAATCCGTCTTGCTTTGAAACGTCATCGAAAATTTCCGACCATAGCCGCCGTAGCCATTTGATTTCAGCACCGTTTCCGTGCCATCGGCAGCGACCAACGTCATAGAAATCAATTCTGACGGGGCCAAGTTCAAGTCCACTTCCAGGTCTTGTCCGCCTTTGTTGCCAAAGCTCGGTTTAATTTCCTTGATCGCCGCGCCCAACGCCGTGCCTTGCGCGCCCGCTCTCAATTCCGTGATGCCCAAGTCAACATTCGTCGTGCCCGAGCCCACGGTGTATTCCAGCGTGCCCGCGATTTCTTTGAAACCTTTCACGTCTACACCGGGAGCCGCAACTTTAACCTCGAACAATACCCGCGTCCGGTCTTTGGCCAAACGTGGATGGTTGATTTTACGATCCCATTCCTTCTCTGGTAAAATATCCGAACCATCCGCCGCGATTGCCGATGTCACTTTGCCTTCGCTTACTTCGAGCACGGCGCCGGGCAATTCCCCCACCACGGCCAGCGCATAGCCGGGCGATTCATTGAATGGCCGCATCTCAAATTCGTCTTTGTCGCCATTCGGAAACACCCAGCGAAAACCCGCTACTTTCAAAGTCTTAAAATCACCACCCTGCGCTGGCGGCGCATCCGACGTCGCTGTGGAGCCAGCGTCAGCGGCATCCAATTTTTTCTGCAATGCCGCAAATTCTTTCCGCGCCACGGCCACTTCCGCCGCGTAATCGAACTTCGCCGCGCCACTCGCCGCGATGACTGCCCGCACTGGCGCGCGTTGGCCGAACAACTTCTCATTGAACTCATCATCCATCTCCACCCCGTCCTGCATCACGTTATCGCTCACCGCCAATTGCTTGCGCCACCAATCGTCGTTTTGCACCAGCGATTCCATCGCCGCGATCATGTTCGTGCCCGCAAAACTGATCTGCAGATCACCCGCCGCCGACTTCTTGAAATTCGCCACTTCGCTCACTGCACCCGGCAAATGGAACGTGATGCTCTGCTGCAATCCCGCCAGAAAACCTGACAACATCGGCTTGCCTGACTGGAAACTCGCCCGCGCCTCCTTGATCTTAGCCGTCATCTCCGACTCCGAAAGTTTGGCCGGCGCCGGCTTTTTCTTTTCATCCTTCTTCATCGAAGTGGACAACACCAAAGCGCCATTCGTTTTTACCAACGTGAATTCCATCACCGCCAGCCCGTTGAATTCTACCTTATTCAGATCCGCGAAATACGCCGTGCCCTGAAAGCGCAAACGGCCGTCCTCCAATTGCTGATAGGTGACATCGCGCCAGCCCGCCACGCCCTTCGTGTTCTCAAACAGGTTTTTCACCGACTCCGCCAGCTTCTGCTCCGGCGTTTTCTTCTCACCCGCCATGTCCATCTGAAACGGCGCGCACAGCGACGTGATCACCACCTTGCCCGAGCCATCGGGATTGAGCGTGAACTCTTGCTGCGTATCAAAACAACCGGTGAGCAAGAATAACGAGAGCCAGGCGAAGACAACGGGAAGGATTCGTTTCATAACGTTTTATACAAACTTGCGCCGCACGGGGTCTATACAAATTAACCATGGCCCTATGAAACCAGTCCCCAAAACTCCGCTTTGTCCAAAATCTTCACGCCCAGTTCCTGCGCCTTAGATGCCAACTAGTATTTATTTAAAGCCATGGCTCAAGCCGCGAGCAAACTCTGCTTTAATAGCCTTTTCTTTCTTGGCCAATATATTTTGAGCGGATTCAATCTCTGACAATTGCTTTTCGTATTCCTGTAGGTGTGCTTTCAGATTTCCAAATTCGGGCCACAAGTGGATTTCAGAGAGCAAGGCAGCCTGATTTGGATCAAAAAGCATCTTGGTGTCGCCTTGGATGAGAGCAAGCTTGTGTTTGCACATCCGTTGAAGAACTCCCGCTTGGCAGTGGCAGAAAACCCGCAAGGAACCACCGTCCGTCATGAACTCGACATTGTATGGTTCTACTGAACTGCTCTTGGCAAGTAAGTTGGCTTTCATTGTTAAAATAGATCCGGTTGCTTTTTCTGGCTCGCCTTTGGCTTTGAGCCAAGCAAATCCAGAAATTCTTTTTCTGTCAGAATCTTCACGCCCAGCTCTTTTGCTTTATCCAATTTGGATCCAGCCTCTTCTCCGGCCAGCAGGTAATCTGTATTCTTGCTTACGGAACCAGTCACATTGCCGCCACCATCACGGATAAGCGCTGAAGCATCTTCACGGGACAAACTTGGTAGCGTGCCAGTGAGAACAAACGTTTTGCCGGTTATTGGCCCCGCAGTAATACTTTGTGTATTAGATTGCGGGTGGATTTGAAGAACCATTAGTCGTTCTAATAATTTTTTGCCGATTTCGGATTTGAAATAATCCAGGACATTTTCCGCTGGAACGTAATCAATTAGCGGAAGAAAGGTGGGAACGGCTTTGCTATTATCTTGTTCGAGCTTTACCCAACGATCGCTTTTGTTGGCCCAGCCTTCTTTTACCATCCGATTCCCAAGCTCCAACAACTCATGTTTTTTGCTTTTGAATTGCTCACGTCTTTCGATTTTCTCAGTCGCAGTGATCCCTTCGACGAAAGGTGAAACCGATGGCAATGAAGAATACAACGCGCCTAATTTTATTATTTCGCTCAACATTTTTGAATGAGCGATTTCCTCTAGGTCCTTATGAAATTTACCGATGTCAATGGCGGTAACTTCGCCCACATTTGGAATTCCTATCGCGAAAAGCCACCGATTCAACGGCGCCGATTTGGCGCGTTGGAGTGCGTCGAGAATCTTTGTGGCGTTCTTCTCGCCGAACGTGCGCGGCTCGTCGTCCGTGCCGAGGTTCAATTTGCCAAGCACTTCCAGTTTCAGGTCGAATAAGTCGAGTGGTTCCTTGACGAGTCCGCGTTCCACGAGTTTCTCCGCCACGATGCCGCCGAGCGATTCAAGATCGAGCGCTTTGCGTTGCGCGAAATATTCAACGCGCCGCGTGAGCTGCGCCGGGCAGCCCGCGATATTCTGACAGCGCCACGCGACTTCGTCGTCACCGCTGGCGGCGGCTTTGTCCTTGGCGATTGCGCCGCCGCACACGGGACATTTGCCGCCGACGTGTTTGAAGAGATCAAATTCCTGCGCGCCCGCCGGCCGCTTGGTTTTCATCACCTCGAAAATTTCCGGGATGACCATACCTGCCTTGCGCACCACCACGGTGTCGCCGATGCGGATGTCTTTGCGGCGGATCTCATCCTCGTTATGCAGCGTCGCACGCGCGACAGTGGAGCCTTGAACGAAGACCGGTTCCAGTTCCGCCACGGGCGTGAGCACGCCGGTGCGTCCGACTTGCACGGTGATGGCTTTGAGAATGGTTTCCGCCGGCGTGATCCACGGCACGGGTTTGTGGACGATCGCGTAGCCAGGTGAACGGCTACGACCGGGAATGCGCTCCCAGTCAGCGAGCGTGTTCACCTTGAGCACGATGCCATCAATCTCGTAAGGCAACTGACGGCGCAGGTCTTTGTCCTCGTCGTAATTCGCCACGATTTTTTCGCGATAGACCTGGAGCACTTCTTCGATGCCGTCGCACACCCACCAGAGTTTTTGCGTGGGCAAACCGAACCGGGCAAGCGCTTCAAGCATTTCGGAATGCGTCTTAAACTCAATGCCCTCCACGGCGCCGACGGCGTAAAACACGGCGCGGATGGGGCGTTGCGCGATGAGCTTGGGATCGAGCTGCTTGAGCGTCCCAGCGGTGGCGTTGCGGGCATTGGGAAAACTTTTTTCACCGGCGGCCGCCATCTTGGCATTCAGTGCGTCGAAATCTTTGAGCGAAATGTAAGCTTCGCCTCGCACTTCGAGCAAAGTAGCGCAGGCGTCGCGCCTGCTGTTTTTTGAGTCAGATGCGGCAGGCGAGACGCCTACGCTACATTGAAGCTCCAGCGGAATGCCGCGCACGGTTTTGAGATTCGTGGTGATGTCGTCGCCTTCCGTGCCATCGCCGCGCGTGACGCCGAGCGCCAGTTTGCCGTGGCGATAATGAACGCTCAACGACACGCCATCGGCTTTGGGCTCGATGATGTATTGCACGGCATCGCGACCGAGTTGCTTGCGGATAGTCGCATCAAAGGCACGCAGTTCTGCCAGGGTGTTCTCGTCCTGCGCACGATTACGTTGATCGCGATCAGGCACTTCATCTTTGGTCGGCGAATCGCTGGCTTGCACCTTGTCGAGCGAGAGCATCGGCACAAGGTGTTTCACGCGGGCAAACTTTTCGCTGGGCGCACCTCCGACGCGTTGCGTAGGCGATTCGGGCGTGATGAGTTCGGGAAAAGATTTTTCAAGCTCCTGAAGCTCCTTGAAAAGGTGGTCGTATTCCCGGTCGGTAATATGCTGTCGGCCTTCGACATAATAGGCGTGGTCATGCCAGCGTATTTGAACCGCTAGTTCGGCGTGGCGTTTTTGGGCGACTGCGTGTGTCACAAAGAAATTGTGCCGTGCAATGGGTGGGAAGGAAAAACTTTTTTGGAAAGATTAAGGTGTGCTAACCTAATCTCGTGCGCGGTAATCTGGAAAAAGCGTTTGAACTAGCGAACACGCAAGTGTTTCGCCGCGCGGCCGTGCCCAAATCTTACACGGATCGGCTCGGGCGAAAATTATTCCTCGGCCTGCTCACCGTGCAAGGGCTGGGAGCCTTTGCGCTCATCACGTTAAGCGTTATTCTCAAGAAATTCGGCGTAGCGCGCAACGTCATTCAGCCGCGAGTGCGTCAGGAGATCACCCGTTCGGGCGCGGCGCTGATGCCGCTGTTCATCTTTGTGGCGTTGGCGCTGGGGTTTGTCGTCGTGGGCCAAACTGTTTCTGCTTTGGCGCGCGTCGGGCAGATTGATTTTCTGGGTTCCACCATGGTCATTGTCATCGTGCGCGAACTCGGTCCGTTGCTCACTGCAATGTTGGTGCTGGCCCGCGTGGGCACGGCAAACGTCATCGAACTCGGCACGGCTCGCGCCCTCGGCGAAGTGGAAGCGCTCGAAGCGTTGGGCATTGATCCGGTGCATTATCTCATCGTGCCCCGCGTCATCGGCATGGCGCTGGGAATCTTTTCGCTGACGATCTATCTCATTCTCGGCGCACTCGGCAGCGGCTATCTGTTCGCGTTCTTGCAAGACGTGCCGTTGACGCCGGGTGATTATCTGAAACAGATCGCGGGCGCATTGAACTGGCTAGACTTCGCGTTGCTGGCGTTGAAGACGGTGGCGTTCGGGTTTTTTATCGCGGTCGTGACTTGTTATCACGGGCTGGCTCAACCGCTGCGTTTAGAAGATGTCTCGCGCGTGGCTGTCAAAGCCGTGACTCAAGGCGTCGTGGTCTGCGTCTTGATTGATGCGATTTTCATCGTGATGTATCTCCTGACGTGAACGAAACCACTTTCAATCCAGCTGTCATCGAAATGACCAGCGCACGCATCGGAGCGTTGCGCGACGCTTCGATTGCTGTTTTGGAAGAAGTGAATTGGTCAGTGCAGCCGGGCGAATTTTGGGTCGTCGCGGGGCCGCAACATTCCGGCAAGACCGATCTGCTGATGCATGCCGCCGGATTGATCACGCCACTGCGTGGCAGTTGCCGCGTGTTCGGCTGCGAAACGCGGGAATTTGGCGAAGCGCAACTGGCTGATCGCTTGCGTGTGGGCTTGGTGTTTGCGGGCGGAAAATTATTCAATCAACTCACGGTGGCAGAAAATGTAGCGCTGCCGTTGCGTTACCAAAAAGATCTCTCCGATGCGGATACCGCGCGCGCGGTGGAAGTATTGCTGGAATTGCTGGAACTGGTTCCGTTCACCACGGCGCTCCCCAACAATCTGGCGGCGAATTGGCGGCAGCGAACCGCGCTGGCAAGGGCCTTGATCTTACAGCCGGAATTGCTGTTGCTGGATAATCCGCTGGGCGGCTTGGATGGACGGCATCGCGCCTGGATGCTGCAATTTCTGGAGCAACTCGGACGCGGCCACGCGCAGTTTGGCGGGCTCCCCATGACCTTGGTGGTGACGACGAGTGAATTGCGCGTTTGGCAAAATCCCCGGCGCAAATTTGCCGTGGTGGATGAGAAGAATTTCACTGTGCTCGGCTCCAGCGATGCCATGGAATACGCGAAGCATAGCACCGTAAAAGAATTGCTCGCCGAGCCGGACGGAACAACACTCTGACGAAAGAATTTTATGCCGCTGCAAGATCTGACTCCGCAATTACGGACGCGCCTCAACAAGATGGAGCGCGCCGTGGGCTGGTTTGTGTTCATCGCCGCCGCGCTGTTGCTGTTTGGTTTTGGCTACTACATCTACCACACGGCCGAGCATAAGGGCTGGTTCAAGATCAAGGCGCCGTTTCATATTTACGTCCAAAGTTCAACTGGCTTGAACGTGGGCGATCCCGTCGTGATGATGGGTTTTGCCATCGGCAACATCACCAAAGTGGACCCCCAAGAACCTTACTCAAAATATAACGTCAAGGTGGAGTTCGAGGTGGTGGATCCATATTTCCGCCGCATCTGGCGTGACGGTTCTTATGTGAAGGTGAATGCCGCTGATTTTCTGGGTAAGCGCCAACTCGAAGTCACGCGTGGCACCAATGGACCGGCCATTTGCGTCACCCAGCCCGGCGCTTGGAAAACTATTCCGGAATTGCAACAACTCATCACACCGGAGAATGACCGCTGGCAACTATACCAAGACGTGCTAGATGCCCAATCCAATTTGATCTATGGCGCTTACACGATGCTGACGATTTCCAACGTGCAACGCATCGCAGAATTGCCGCTGAATACCAACGGGGTGTTCGTCTATGACAACAAGGTAAACCATAATCGCATCGTGGCTTCTTGGGATAATCGTCCGCGCCGTTACGTCAATTTTGAAGCGAAAACGGACACGGCTTGGTTGCGGGCATCGGAAACGGCGCCCATCGGCGACCAATTGCAGGCGATGGTTTTGCAAGTGCAGGCGGCGTTGCCGAACATTCTTGCGATGACAAATAAGCTATTCGCGGTTTTGGATAACGCGGCGAATGCGACTTCCAATCTGAATACCACCATCGTCGCCGCACAGCCGATGGTCACGAACTTTGCGCTGATCAGTAGTCAATTGCGCGAGCCGGGCGGGCTCGCGACTTGGGCGCTCGGGACGAATGGCGATTTCCAAGTGCAGACGGCTTTGACGAACGCGAATACTTTGCTTGTCAGCGTTGATACGAACTTGAATCAACTCACGGCGCAGATCGGGTTGACGCTAGAAAACGTCGCGAACATCACTAGCAATCTCAATGTGCAAGTTCAGGCGAACTCAAATATGTTGGGGGGAATTTCTAAGACGGTAATGGATGCCGATGATTTGATGCAGGGCTTGAAGCGGCACTGGCTGTTGCGGTCAGCCTTCAAAGTGAAGGCCACCAACGCGCCGCCGACAAAAGCCAAGTGATGGTTCCGGCGGCGGCGGTTTGGAAGGAAATCGTTAGTGCGCGAGCAGGAAAACCAACCCCACAAACGCCGCCATGAAGGCCACGACCAGCGTGGCATCCAAGAAACCAAAAGGTTTTGCTTCGGCCTTATGCGGCGGTAGGAAAGAGATCTGATTGACCCCGCTTTTTTGCTGCACGATAAACTCGGTATTCATACACCTGATCTTTTAGCATAAGCCAAGCCAACGCGTCTATGCGGTGAATCCCTACCAAGCGCCCTGGTTTGAGACAATCAGTGCCAGAGACAGGACACGCTCGATATATTGGAAGACTAGAAGAAACCTTGACCACGCCTCGCGCGGCTGTTTGCCTGTGCGCCACGGAACGCTACAAATATTCACTTATGAAAAAAATTATCTTAGCCCTCGCGTTTACGATTGCCATTAGCACGGTTCAGGCTGGCTGGTTGGACGCGTTGGGATTAAAAAGTTCTACGAATTCCGCGGCGGGCAGCGCCGCGCTCGGGGCGCTTTCGCAAACGCAGATGGCCGGTGGTCTCAAAGAAGCGCTCGGCAACGGTTTGCAAAACGCCATCAAACAACTCGGCCACGACGGCGGCTTTCTCACGAACGTGGCGGTGAAGATTCCGCTGCCGGAAAAATTGCAGTCGGTCGAAAAAACGTTGCGCGCACTCAAGCAAGACAAGCTGGCGGATGAATTCGTGACGACGATGAATCACGCGGCGGAACAAGCCGTGCCCGAAGCGGCGGCGGTGTTTGGCGACGCGGTGAAACAGATGTCCATTGAAGATGCGAAGTCCATCCTCACCGGCACGAACAATGCGGCCACGCAGTTTTTCCGCCGCACGACGCAGACGAATCTTTACGCGAAATTTTATCCCATCGTCAAAGCCGCCACGGCCAAAACCGGGGTGACGGCAGCTTACAAAAATATGATCGGCAAGGTCAGCGGCAGCAGCGGTGTTGGCGGCGCGCTCGGTGGCTTGGCGAATAGCTATCTTGGCACCGACGCCCTGGATGTGGACGCGTATGTCACCAACAAAGCGCTGGATGGGCTATTCACGATGGTGGCCGAGGAGGAAAAACGCATCCGTGAAAATCCGCTGGCGCGCACGACGGATTTGTTGAAGCAAGTTTTCGGTGCGGCGGCGAAGTGAGTCCTACTGCGGGTTCCCCAGAATCCGGCGTAGCCGATTGATCATCCGATCCGCAAATCGTTCGTAAGGTTGCAGCGCGCGGCCGTGGATGATGATTTCGTCCACGGTTTCCAGTGACATCGCAAAATCAAAATCATGGAAGGCGCGGTCGCGTTTCACGCGACGCACCCAGCGCGTCAAATCAGTGACTTCCTCGATGTCGCCGGGATGCCCAGAGTAAAAGGAAATTCCCCAGTCATCGCGGCGTTCGAAGCCGTCGCGGGCGCTTTTCTCCTCAAACCACGGATCGCATAACAGCACGCATACGGAACCGCGCGGCGAAGAGCCCAGGCGATAGAAAACTAGTCGCGCATCCGTGGCGGCGAAATGATCGAAAGCCACTTCCAGCGCTTGTTCATCCGGCGGCGTGAACTTGGTCTGAAAACCGATGCGATAACTGCCTGGCGTCGCGCGGGAATGTTCGATGCACAGGTTTTCGGCAAAAATCCAAAGAGTATTCGTCGGCAAGGTTTGCTGGGCAAGGCAGTCGTTCCAGACGGCTAGCGCTTCCTTCAGCGACGGGCGGGTTATTTTTGGGTTGCTCATGATTCCTTGTGACGCGCTTATTACTGCCGGTTTTTACGGAACCAATCAACAAAAAGTGGAATTCCTTTTTCCACCTTCACTTGCGGATTGTAGCCGAGAAATTTCTGCGCTTTGGAAATATCCGCGAACGTGACCGGCACATCGCCGGGCTGGAGCGGTTGGCGGTCGATGATCGCCTTTTTACCCAGCGCGTTTTCGATGAGGGCAATCAACGCGGATAATTTTACCGTCTGTGATTCGCCGAGGTTGAAAATCTCGTAGCCAAACTCGCGTTGCGTGCAGGCCATTACGCCGGCAACGATGTCGTTCACATGCGTGTGATCCCGGGCCGTGCTGCCATCGCCGAAAACGGGAATTGGTTGGCCGTCCTCAATCAATCGCGTGAATTTATGGATGGCCAAGTCCGGTCGTTGGCGTGGGCCATAGACGGTGAAAAACCGCACCATTGCCACATCCATCTGGTAAACGTAATGATACGTGTGGCCAAGCGCCTCGCAGGCGAGCTTGCTGGCGGCGTAGGGTGAAACCGGCGTGAAAATCGGGTCGCTCTCGCTGAAGGGCATCTTGGCATTCACCCCATAAACCGACGACGAGGAGGCGAGTGTGACTTTCTTAACGCCGTGCTGGCGCGCGGCTTCGAGGAGATTAACGGTGCCTTCCACATTCACCCGTTGGTAGAGCGCAGGTTGGGCCAAGCTCGGGCGCACTCCGGCGCGGGCGGCGAGGTGGATCACTTGATCAAACTTCACGGAACCGAACAATCCGTTGACCGCAGCGGCATCGCACAAATCACCCTGAAAAAATTCAAACGGTTTGGCCAGCGCCTGGATTGCGCGGATGTTGGCGCGCTTCAGTTGCGGGTCGTAAAAATCATTCAGCTCATCCAATGCCCAGACGCTATGGCCGTCGTGGAGCAGGCGTTCGCAAACGTGCGAGCCGATGAAGCCCGCGCCGCCGGTGACGAGAAAATTCATGCTACAAAACTAACCAGTGCTGAGGGCAGTGTCGAGCGTGCAAGGAATTCAATTGTTGAAAACAGTGGCCACGGGCTTGAGATAATTTTGCGGTCAATTTTTTGCCCGGCGTCAGGCTAAGCTGTGGCAAAATCGGTTGATGATTTACGCTTGCGATGGCGTAGGTTCTATGTGAAAACCCTCGGACAAGGTATGAAAACTAAGGCTGAAATCGTCGCCAACTGGCTTCCACGTTACACCGGCACCCCGCTCAAAGACTTCGGCAAGCACATCCTGCTCGTCAATTTCAATAACTACGTCGAGATGTTTGCCAAGTGGCACAAGGTGCCGATTCGTGGCGCAGATAAGCCAATGCCGAACGCCACGGCGAATGGCATCACCATCATCAATTTTGGCATGGGTAGCGCGAGCGCGGCGACGATCATGGATTTGTTGTCGTCCATTCATCCCGAGGCCGTATTGTTTCTCGGTAAGTGCGGTGGCTTGAAACACGTCGCTAAACTCGGTTCGCTCGTCTTGCCCATCGCGGCAATTCGCGGCGAGGGAGCTTCGAACGATTATTATCCGCCGGAAGTTCCCGCGTTACCCGCGTTCAGTTTGCAGAAAGCCATCTCTACGACGATTCGTGATCACAAGCGCGATTATTGGACCGGCACGGTCTATACGACGAACCGCCGCGTGTGGGAACATGATGATGCCTTCAAAAAGTATCTTAAAAAAATTCGCTGCATCGGGATTGATATGGAAACGGCGACGATTTTCATCACGGGTTTCCACAACGAAATCACGACGGGCGCATTGCTGCTCGTGTCGGATCAACCGATGACGCCCGACGGTGTGAAGACGGCGAAGAGCGATGAGAAAGTGACGCAGGTGTTTTTAGACAAGCATTTACAGATCGGGATTGATTCGCTGAAGCAACTCATTCACGGCGGACTGACGGTGAAACATCTACGTTTTTAATTCTTCAGCCTGTTCACTGGACAACTCGCAGCAGGGACGCCATCTTGGCGATGCTTAATGAAATCTGTAGCAATCATCGGTGGCGGCATCGCGGGACTCACGGCGGCTTTTTATCTGCAACGGCGTGGCGTGGCCGTGACGGTTTACGAAGCGGGTGGTCGCGTGGGCGGCGTCATCCAATCCCGTCGTCGCAATGGTTTTCTGGCGGAGGAGGGGCCGAACACCATTCTTGAAACATCTCCCAAGATCGCGCAGCTCATTCAAGACGCCGGTTTGACCGGTCGCCGACTGGCTACCGATCCGCACGCCGAAGCCCGCTACGTCGTGCGGCATCGTCAGCCGATTGCCATGCCCGGTTCGCCGCTCGGGTTTTTCACGACCAAACTGTTTTCGTGGGGTTCCAAATTCGCCGTGCTGCGGGAGCCGTTCCGTGCGCCGCGTCGCGATGGCGTAGAGGAAAGCATCGCGCAATTCGTCGTGCGCCGGTTCAATCAGGAATTTCTGGATAGCGCTGTGGATGCACTGGCTGCCGGGATTTATGCCGGTGACCCGCACAAATTGTCGCTGACGCACGCGTTTCCCAAGCTCAAGGCGCTGGAAGATAACTACGGCTCGATGATCAAGGGCCAGATCTTCGGCGCGCGTGACCGGAAAAAATCTGGTGAAGTTGCCAAAGATCGCGCTCCCAAATTTTCCTTCGACGAAGGTCTGCAAGTATTGCCGGACACCCTCGCAGCGCAACTTGGTGAGGTGGTGAAATTAAATTCGCCCGTCACGCGACTTGCCAAGATCAATACCGGTTGGCGCGTGACCACCGCAGGCGGCGAGGCCGAACACGCCGCCGTGATCTACTGCGGCACCGCGTATCGGTTGGCGGATTTGCAGATCGAAGTGGGAGCGACGATTGACCTGTCCGCCTTTTCAGAAATCCGTTATCCGCCCGTGGCGAGCGTGGTGTTGGGTTTTCGGCGAGAAGACGTGGCGCATCCGGCGAGCGGATTCGGCATGCTTATCCCGCGGCAGGAAGGATTTAATATGCTCGGCACGATTTTTTCCTCAGCGCTATTCCCGAATCGCGCCCCTGCTGGGCATGTCGTCCTGACGAGCTACATTGGCGGCGAACGCCAGCCGGAACTCGCCAAGTTGTCGCCGGAAAAACTCGTCGCGCTGACCTGTGCCGACCTGCGTGAACTGCTGGGTGTGCGTGGTGAACCCGTTTTCACGCACACCGCGTTCTGGCCCCGCGCGATTCCGCAATATAACGTCGGCTACGGACGCTACCGTGATCAGTTCAAAGCCATCGAAGCCCGTGCGCCTGGTTTGTATTTTGCCGGCAGCTATCGCGATGGTGTTTCTTTGAGTGACGCCATCGTGTCTGGCTGCAATATCGCGGAACGTGTAGGCGCATCTTCCTAAATTGGATTTTCAGAAAAGAGTTTTTGAATCTGTGTCCATCTGTGTTTATCTGTGGCTGAATTTTTATGAGTAAAGCAATTCTCCTGGTCAATCTTGGTTCACCTGATTCGCCCGCCGTCGGCGATGTGCGTCGATATTTGAATGAATTTCTGATGGATGGACGCGTCATTGACGTCGCGTGGCCGTTGCGCCGCCTGATTGTCGGGATGATTCTCATCAAACGTCCGCACGAATCTGGCGAAGCTTACGAAAAGATTTGGACCAAAGATGGCTCACCGCTGGTCACCAGCAGCCGCAACGTCCAGAAATTGTTGCAAGAGCGCCTCACCGTGCCGGTGGAACTGGCGATGCGTTATCAGAATCCGAGTATCGAATCCGCGGTGAAAAAACTCGCGGCCAAAGGTGCCACGGAAGTGTTGCTCATCCCGCTCTTCCCGCATTACGCGATGTCCAGCTACGAAACCGCTGTCGTGCGCGTGGAGGAAGTTGCCAAGAAACTCGCGCCGCAAATGAAGATCACTGTGCAGGCGCCGTATTACGATCATCCCGATTACATCGCCGCGCTCGTCGCTAGCGCGAAAGATTATCTGAAGGACTACGACCATCTGCTGTTTAGCTACCACGGCATTCCCGAACGCCATTTACGTAAGTCTGACCCGACCGGTTGCCATTGCTTGAAGGTGGAGAATTGCTGCGAAGTGGCCAGCCCCGCGCACGCGACGTGCTACCGTGCGCAATGTTTCGCCACCACGCGCGAATTCGTGAAACTCGCGGGCGTGCCGAAGGAAAAGTATTCCGTCTCGTTTCAATCGCGCCTCGGCAAAGACCCGTGGCTCAAGCCTTACACCGATTACGAACTGGCGCGCCTGCCCAACGAAGGCAAGAAGCGCATGCTCGTCATCTGCCCCGCGTTCGTATCCGACTGCTTGGAAACCATCGAAGAAATCGGCATGCGTGGCTGCGAAGAATTCATGGCTGGCAACGGCAAAGAATTCACGCGCATCCCCTGCATGAACGAACATCCCGCGTGGGTGACGGCGTTGGAAAAGATGGCGCAGGCTTTTTTGAAGTAGCCTTTGCTGGCAGTCTTTTAAGACTGATGGTTTGGCCCTTTAGCGCTACAAATAGCGCTGCTCCGTCGCTCGGGGTTTATTCCTTATCCTTCGGATGCGTAAATTTCAGCTTCACGGTTTCTTGGAGCAGGGCAAAGAAACCTTTCTTCTTCTTCGGGGTATTGTCTTGGATGCGGTCGCAGTGGTGGCTGCAAATCCGGCAAAGGTAATGCGGCGGACGTCCCTTCAGTCGCAGCACGCGCACACAGCCGTTGCACATGTGTTCCTGACATTTGGGGCAGCGAAAGGTGGCGGCGCGTTCGGGATGTTGCGGGCAGGAGGTCAGGCCGCTTTCTAAAATCACGGGCGCGGGCTTGACGGGTTCTGTGCGGTCGAATTGCGGAATGGCAACAATGGCTTCGGTAGATTCCACGAACAATTCCACGCTGCCAAAACGAATGAGTTGGCCGGGTGTCAGCCACGCTTCGGCTTGCGGTTCATGGTTGATGAAGGTGCCGTTGGTGGAGTTGCAATCGTGGAGATACACACCGTCGTTCGTGAGCGCGAGTTCGGCGTGTAAGGTAGAAACAGAGGCGTGCGGTAGCCGCACTTCGCAATCTGGGCCGCGCCCGACGCGGTTCACGCCCATGCGGAGTTCGACGGCTTGTTGGCCGAGGCCTTCGGTTTGAATGATGAGTCGCGCCATGAGATTGCCCTGAAGCCGCCAAGTTGCGTGGACGGGAAAATAAAGTCGAGCGGGAAAATGAAAGAAGGTGTCGCGCGAAGGCCGCGAAGTGGACGTAGGAAAATTCTTCGGCTGGTCTTACTTCGCCCCCTTCGAGGTCTTCGCGCGACACAACAAAAAACTAACCCAAAGAATTCTCGGCAAAGGTGAATTCCGCCACGGGTTTTCCGCCGATGAGATGTTCCTGAATGATGCGTTCCAACACAGCCGGCGTGCAACTGTGATACCAAATGCCTTCGGGATAAACGACAGCGATGGGGCCGCGCGTGCAGACGCGCAGGCAACTAGCTTTGCTGCGGAAGACCAGCGGGTTGGCACCGACGAGGTTCAATTCTTTGAGGCGTTGTTTGAGAAAGTCCCACGAGGCGAGGGTTTGTTCACGCGGGCAACACTTGGGCTCGTCCGCGTCGGTGCAGAGAAAGATATGGCGCTTGAATTTTTCTAAGCCTAGCGATTCAACGGCAGCGTCGAGTTCAGGATTCATCGGTTAAATATTTACCGGAAAAAGGTTAACCCAATCACCCCGCCGACGGCAATCAGCGCGCCGATGAGAGAATGGAGGTGAATTTTTTCTTTCTCAATGATGCGCGTCAGCGGCAGCAGAAAAATGGGCGTGGTGGCGATGATGGCGGTGACGATGCCGGCTTGCGTGGTGTGCAGCGCCCATTGCATGCAGGTGACGCCGAGCGTTTGTCCGGCGAGCGCGTTGGCGAAGACCCACGGCCAGACGCGCGCCCATTTGTTTTTGGAGATGAGCAAGGTGTCGCCGGAGAACGCGGGGCCGTGCGCGTGGGCCGATTTCCATTTCAGCACCAACACGCCGATGGTGGGAATGAGAATCCCGCCGAGGACGCGTTGATATCCGGTCGTGCCCGCATCGGGATGAAAACCACCAGCATCCGCAACTGCAAAAGCCTTGCGGATGAGCACGGCGCCGAACGCGGCCCCGATCGCACCAAGCGTGCTGGCGAAGAGACCGATTTTCCAATCGCGGGCAGAAATTTTCACGTGGTCATCCGGCTTTAGCGCGATGGCCACGCCGCCGAGGATGACGCCGATGCAAAGGATTTCCGGCAGATTTAATTTGGTGCCGAGCCAGGCCCATTCGATGAACGCAGCGAACGGGGCGGTGAGGCATTGCGTGAGGAGCACGGTGCGGCGACTGCCGAGGCGGGGCAGGGCTTGAAAATAGGCGGTGTCGCCGAGGCCGATGCCCAGTAAGCCGCTCAACATGAACCAAACCGGCGCGCCTTCAAAACCGGTGCCGAACGTGAAAGCCCAGACGGTGAGGAAAATGGTGGCCAGCGTGATGCGCCAGAAATTGGCTTCTAGTCCGCCGAGTTGTTTGGAGGAGCGGTAGCCGCAGATGGCGGAAGTTGCGAAGAGCAACGTAGTGAGCAGGGCAGCGAGCATCAGAGTTGCTCGTAATGTTCATCCGCGCCCGTTTCGTCACCCTGAATTTCTACGTCCACGCCCTTTTCTTTTAGAATTTTCTCAATCTCGGGCGAGACCCAGCGTCCAGCCCCGTGTTTTTTGGCGACCGGCTTAAGGCGGTAGCGACCGAGCGCATCGCTTTCGAGGATGCCGCGTTCAGTCATGCTTTGAAGGATGGGTTTGGCCCAGTCGTTATTGTCGTTGTATTGTTTCTTGGTGCCGGCGCGGCGGCAGACTTCCTTGCCGCTGACAAATTCCTTACCCCATGTCTTGAGGTAATAAAAAATTTCGCGCTCGCTCGAATCCATAGCTGAAGCTTGGCAAAAATGGCTAAGCGCGTCGAGCAATTAGCGGGGCATGGGCGTTCCAACATTGCCAACGCGCAGGCTTCGTTCTACGCTTTGCCTCCGTTTCATGGCTGAATATAAAGTCCAGTTTGAGGTCTTCGAAGGCCCGCTCGATTTGCTTCTCTATCTCATCAAGAAAGAGGAAGTGGACATCTATGAAGTCAACCTCACCAAGCTCGCCAAGCAATTCATCGAATACGTCGAGTTGATGCGCCAGTTCGATCTGGAAGTCGCGGGCGAATTTCTCGTGATGGCTTCCACGCTCATGTATATCAAGAGCCGCGAGCTGTTGCCGGTGGAGCAGCAAGTGGCCGTGGAAGAAGAGGACGAAGGCGTGGATCCGCGCTGGGAACTCATCCGCCAGCTCGTTGAATATAAAAAATTTAAAGATGCCGCCGCGCAATTGCAGACGTTTGAAGAACGTCAGGAAAATATCTATCCGCGCCTGCCGGGAAAAATTGAATTTCACGCGGAACCAGAACCGCCGAAGCCGGAAGTCGGTATCTTCGACCTGCTCAACGCCGTCAATGCGGTGCTCAAACGCTTTCAAGACAAGACCGCAGGAACCCGCGAGATTTACGAAGACAAATGGAGCGTCAGTGAAAAAATGGAGTTCGTTCTCAAGACGATCACCGAACGCACCGCGGTGAAATTTTCCGATCTGTTCGCGCAGGCCGCCAACCGGGCCGAAGTCGTTTGCACTTTTCTTGCGCTGCTGGAATTGATCCGCTTGAAGCAACTCGCCTGCCTTCAGCCGGAGCCCTTTGCGGAAATTGAAATCGGCAAAGCGGTCGCGCCCTCACCCTCGGCGGAAACATACGCTGCTCCCGATCCTGAATCTCCCATCAAAGCAGAACCCGTCGCTGCTGACGCTGAACCATCCGCTGCCGAAACCGAAGCAGCCGAGTCAGAAGCGGTGGAAGACGAAGACGAAGATGAGTATGACGAGGACGAGGACGATGATGAGGACGAGGACGATGATGAGGACGATGATGAGGATGAGGACAACAGTGGCGATGCAGGCGACCAAGAAAAACCGCAATAAACTTTTAGCATGGAACTGAAATTCATTTTGGAATCGCTGCTCTTCTCGGCCCAAAAGCCAGTGAGTGTGAAAGAACTGCGCGACCTCTTGGTCACCGCCGCCATTGCGGAAGAGACCACCGAGGAAGCTAAGTCATTTAAAAAAATCAAAGACGACGACGTGACTGCCGCCCTCGAACAGCTCGCCGCTGACCACGAAACCGCCGCGCGCAGCTATCGCCTCGCGTGTATCGCGGGCGCGTGGCAGTTCGTCACACAGCCGGAATTTTCGCCCTGGCTCAAGGCGCTTGTCGGCGTCAAAAACCGCCCGTCGCGCCTCTCACAAGCCGCGTTGGAGACCATGGCCATCATCGCTTATCGCCAGCCCATCACGCGCGCGGAAGTCGAGCAGGTGCGCGGGGTCAATGTGGATGGCACGATGCAAACACTTTTGGAGCGCGGTCTCGTGGAACAGAGCGGTCGCGCGGAAGTCGTGGGGCGTCCGGCGCTTTACAACACCACGCCGTTGTTTCTGGAATATTTTGGTCTGCGCGGTTTGGAAGATTTGCCGGCAGCGGATGAATTGCGGCGTATCCCGATTGAAAAACCCGTCGCGCCGCTCACGGCGGATGCGGGTTTGGCCACGGCCGCGCCGGAACAATTGCAATTGGCGGATGAAACTAAAGTTGAAGTGGCACCCGATCCGACAGCTTCGGAAGCGCAGCCCTAAACGAGCGCTGATTACTTGCAGAAAAAGCCGCCCGACTAAATCGGGCGGCTTTTTAATTTTCCGCCAAATTACTTCACGGTGTTGAGAAACGATAGAAGCGCGCGGCATTGGTTGCGGCCGTGTTCACATCCGTGAAAAACCACAGCGCGTTGGTCGCCATGACATTCGTGGCGATGGCTCGCCAAAAATTTGTCGCCGCCAGATTAGTGCTGGCCCACAAACGATTAGTGCTGCCAGCGAGATTAACGTAGCTGAACGCGTAGCTGCCGCTGACAGGATCAAAACTAGCTGTCAGCATCAGTGGTTGGCCCACGACGGTGAGCAGTGCGGGCGTGCTGGTGGCGGCGCCGAAGGTGTTTGTTACGCGCATGGAATAGGTGCCGGGCTGATTGGCGTTGCTGAAAGTCAGCGTGGTATTGGTCGCGCCCGCGATGAATTGATTTGTGTTGAAGAACCATTGATAGCTCAAAGGATTGGTTCCGTTTGCGGCGGAAAGAAATGTGACGGCAGCGCCGTTTGTAATCGTGCGGCTCAACGGTTGCAGTGTGATGCTGGGCGGCGAACCGCCGGCGAGCGAGAGCAAGGCGGGGCTGCTGGTGGCTTTCCCGAAGAGGTTGGTGATGATCACGGAATAACGGCCCACCAAGCCGTTGCTGGTGGCGGTGAAATCCAGCGTGCCGTTCGTGCGGCCCGCCAGCAGATTGCCGAGCTGGTTGGTGAGCGCGGAGTTGGTGTTGAAATACCATTGATACTTCAACGGATTGGCGCCCAGCGCGCCGACGCTAAAGCTGGCAGCATCGCCGCTGGCCACGCTGACCGGTTGTGGGTTGGAAATGATGAGCGGGGCGGCGATGACCGTAAGCATCGCCGGGCCGCTGGTGGCCAAGCCGAGGCTGTTGCTGACGATGACGGAATAATAACTCACGTTGGTAAAGCCAGCGGTGAAGGTGAGGCTGGCATTGGTTTGGGCCGTTAACCGTTTGGCGGCGCCGAATGCTTGGACCACGACATTGTTGGAATACCACTGATACGTCAGCGGACTTTTTCCAATCGCCGTCACCGAAAAATTGGCAAGGTTGCTATAAGTCACGGTTTGATCGGACGGCTGGGTTACAATGATAGGTTTGGAATTAAGCGACACCGTGAGAATTGCCGGGCTGCTGGTGATCGCGCCGAGTTCGTTGGCGACCACCACGGTGTAGGTGCCGGCATCGTTGGTGGAAACGGCCGGAAGATTAAGACTGGGTGCGGTTTCGCCACTGATAGGATTGTTGGTGTTGAAATACCATTGGTAAGTGAGCGTGCCGCCCCCGGTGGCGACGACCAAGAAGCTGGCGGGATTACCATTCGTAGCGGCAAAATTTTGCGGCTGCGTGCTGATGGCGGGCGGAGAAATGATGTTGAGCAACGCAAAGCTACTGGTCACGGCGCCGAAATTATTGGTGACCCGCAGTGAATAAACGCCCGCCAGATTGGTGGTGGCGGTGGTAAAATTGAGCGTGGCATTCGTGGCCCCCGCAACCAAGGTGTTGGTGCGGAATAACCATTGGAAGCGCAGTTGACCCGCGCCGATAGCATCGGCGGTGAACCCGACCGGATCGCCGTTGGTCACGGTCACGCTTTGAGGTTGGAGCGTGATGACGGGTCTGGAAACGACGGTTAGTAATGCCGGACTACTGGTTGCTTTGCCTAAAGTGTTGGTGATGATGACGGAATAATAGCCGGTGTTGGTCGTGACATTGGTGAACGTCAACGTGCTGTTGGTTTTGTTGCCCAAAATGATGCCGAGCAGATTCGTGCTGACCAAATTAGTGTTAAAATACCATTGGTATTTCAGAGGATTCTGGCCCACTGCCGTGACGGCGAAGGTGGAAATTGCGCCATTGGTCAGGGTCAGCCCGACGGGTTGTGCGGTGATGATAGGCTTGGAAGCCGACGAGACGTTGAGTGCCGCCGGACTGCTGGTGACCGCCCCCACCGGATTCGCAACGACTACGGTGTAAAAACCAGTGTTACTCGTGACGGTGCTGGCAAAATACAGATTGGTGGCGGTCTGCCCGGCCAGCAGAGTGTTGGTGTTGAAATACCATTGATAGCTCAGCGGACTATCGCCATTGACCGTGACCGTGAAATTAGCCGCATCCGCATTCGTCACATTCAAACCCTGTGGTTGTGAGGTGATGCTGGGACCGGAGACAACGCTCAGGCTGGCCGGACTGCTGGTGATGGCACCGGCAACATTGGTGATCACCACGGTATAAACGCCAATGTTATTCGTCGTGACGTTGGCGAAGTTCAGATTGGTCGCAGTCTGCCCAGCCAGCAGAGTGTTGGTGTTGAAATACCATTGATAATACAGCGGGCTGCTACCGCTGGCGCTGACGGTCAATTGGGCAAAGGTGCCGTTCGTTGCCGTCAGGCTTTGGGGTTGGAAGTTAATGCTGGGCTTTACCGCAGTGATCACGGTCAACAGCGCCGGGCTGCTAGTGACGGCGCCAAAAAAATTAGTGACGACCACTTGATAAGTGCCGACGTTATTCGTCGTGGCGCTGGCAAACGCGAGGCTCGTGTTCGTTTGGTTGACGAGCAGGGTATTGGTGTTGAAATACCACTGATAATAAAGCGGGGCATCGCCACTCGCGCTGACGGTAAAACTAGCGGAACCACCATTGGTCACGGTGACGTTTTGCGGTTGCAAAATGAAACTTGGTTTGGAGACCACCACCACCGTCAGAATCGCCGGGCTGCTGGTGATGGCGCCTATTTGGTCGGTGATCAAGACGGTATAACTGCCCGCGTCATTGGTCGCTCAGGGCGGAATTGGTGTTGAAGAACCACTGATAATTCAACCCACTGTCGTTGGTAGCCACTACGGACAAACTGACCGGGAAACCATTAGTGACGGTGGCACTCTGCGGTTGAGTGCTGATCACGGGATTCAATTGTAGGCTGAAGATGGCGCCGCGATTATCACTGCCGCCGGTATAAGTTGTGCCCCACAGCGCGTTGCTCTGCAGAATCATTGGCGCGCGCGGGTTTACGCCGGTGGCGGTATCGAGCAAAGCTCGGATCACGGCAAACCCGGTGCCGTCGGGATTAATTTTGAAGATGGTGCCTTTGTTGCCAGGCCCGCCGCCCGTTGAATTCCCAAACAGGACGCCATTTCCAGCGGTCAAACCCGCGCTGGGCGTTGAACCATTACTATTCGTCAGGGCAAAGGTCGGTCCGGTAAAACTATGGAGCACGGAGTAGCCGGTGCCATTCGTGTTGAGCCCAAAGATCGCGCCATAATTCGAACTGCCGCCGCTGGTGGAAGTGCCATAAAGCCGGTTGCTGTATAAAATCAGGCTGGCCTCAGAAAATTGCGCGTCTGGATAGTTTGAGAAGCTATAAATCAGACTGTAATTAGCGCCATTGGTGCCCATTTTAAAAACGCCACCATTGCCATAAGCTCCGCCGATGTAGCAGGTGCCATAAAGCGTGGCGTTGTCTAACCATAACCCAGCGTGTGGTGACGCTCCATCGGGTGAATTGGTGAAGCTGTGCAGGATGGTAAACCCAGAGCCGTCAGTGCCGATTTTGAAAATCGTGCCGTTGCCATTGGTGCCGCCGCCCGTCGTGGTTCCATAAAGCGTCGTGCCGCTCAATACCAACCCGCCTCGGGGATAGGCTGCATCTGGCGCGGCTCCGAAGGTCCGCAGCAACGTAAAGGCGCCGCCATTCGTCGTCACCGAAAAGATGGTTCCATAGCCATTGGTGCCGCCGTTCTGCGTCGTCCCGTAAATTAAGTTGCTCTTGACCAATAAATCATTAGGCGAACTGCCGTCTGTCGCGCTGTTGAAACTATAAAAATTGTTATAATTTGCCCCGTTCAAGCCGACCTTGAAAAGCGAGCCGCTACTAAAACTACCTCCGTTGGCGGTTGCTCCGTAAAACATATTGCTGCTCAAAACCAGCCCGAGCGGATTGGCTCCATCAGGCGGATTGGTAAAACTATGTTGCAGGGTAAATAGTTGTGCCCGCAGCGGCAGCGCTGCCATCAGCAAGGCGATAAAAAAAAGACGTGGCCAACCAGTAATCATTCTGCTCATGAAAATATTTTTGTTTAAATTTTGCGGAAGCAACTTGATGGTTCAAGGCTCGCTAACGCCTCGCGTGACTGTGCTCCAATCCTGCTCAAAATACCATCCGGTGAATGCCTGAGCAAATCTCCATTTCTGAGTCCCATCGTTGGATGGTTATTCCACCGTCACGCTCTTGGCCAGATTACGCGGTTTATCCACGTCGCAACCGCGCGCCACGGCGATGTGATAGGCCAGTAATTGCAGCGGCACACTCGCGAGAATCGGATTCAATAGCTCCAGCGTCTTGGGAAGATAAAAAACATCTTCCGCCACGCGCTTGATGCCTTTGTCGCCCTCGGTCGCCATCGCAATAATCGGCCCTTTACGCGCCCGGATCATCGCCAGATTCGCCAGCGTTTTTTCATACATCGCATCCTGCGGCACCAGAAAAACCGTCGGTGTCTTCGCGTCAATCAACGCGATTGGCCCGTGCTTCATTTCCGCCGCGGAGTAACCCTCGGCGTGAATGTAAGAAATTTCCTTCAACTTCAGCGCGCCTTCCAGCGCGATGGGGAAAGTGTAGCCGCGCCCGAGAAAAAAGAAGTCCTCTGCCTTCGCATATTTCTTCGCCAATTTTTTGAGCGAATCGTTCTGCGCCAGAATTTTTTCCAACTGCTTCGGTAATGCTTCCAGCCCTCGCAACACTTCCAGCGCTCGCTTTGCCGAAAGCTGACGCATCCGCCCCAAATGCACTGCCAGCAAAGTCAGAATCGTGATCGTCGAGACAAATGCCTTCGTCGAGGCTACGCCGATTTCCGGCCCGGCGTGCATGTAGATGCCGCCGTCCGCTTCCCGTGCAATCGTGCTGCCCACCACGTTCACAATCGCCAGCGCGCGATGCCCGCGTCGCTTCGCTTCGCGCAACGCCGCCAGCGTGTCTGCCGTTTCGCCCGACTGCGACAGCACCAGTAGCACCGTGTTTTTTTCCAGCGGACAATTCCGGTAACAAAATTCGTGCGCGAATTCTACTTCCACCGGTAGTTGCGCCAGTTCCTCGATGAGATATTCGCCCACCAACGCCGCATGCCAGCTCGTCCCGCTGGCGGCAATCACGATGCGGTCAATGCCGCGCAATTCCGCCGCCGTCATATTCAGCCCGCCGAACTTCGCCGTCGCGCCTTCAAAATCCAAGCGACCGCGCAGCGCGTTCAGCACCGTCTGCGGCTGCTCGTAAATTTCTTTGAGCATGAAGTGCGCGTGTTTGCCGCGCGCCGCATCTTCCTGCGAAAATTCCAGATTACTGATCTGCACCGAAGCCGTCTCCGTGCCGAGGTTGGTAACGTCGAACCGGTCGGGGGTAATCGTGGCGACATCGTAATCGTTTAGGTAAACGACTTTTTTCGTATGAGCGACGATGGCATTCGCATCGCTCGCCACAAAATGTTCGTCTTTGCCGATGCCGATGATGAGCGGTGAACCGCGCCGCGCGCCGACGATTAGATTGGGAAAATCCGTGCAGATCACGGCCAGCCCATAAGTGCCAATGACTTCACGCAGCGCGTCCGAAACGGCCAGTGTGAGCGAATCGCTATTTTTCTCGGCGCGCGTGGCGTAATTCTCACCGATGAGATGAGCCAAAACTTCCGTGTCCGTCGTGGATTTGAATTTGTGGCCGGCTTTGGCGAGTCGCTGTTTCAGTCCGTCGTAATTTTCAATGACACCATTGTGGACGACCGCAATTTTTCCGGCCGCGTCGAGATGCGGATGCGAATTTTCATCGCACGGCACGCCGTGCGTGGCCCAGCGCGTGTGGCCGATGCCGAGATTGCCGTTGGCCGGCTGCGCCTTCAGCACGCGCGCCAGACCTTCGTCAATCTTGCCCTGTTTTTTGCGCACCAGCAGGTTCGCCTCGCGCAAAATCGCCATGCCCGCGCTGTCGTAGCCGCGATATTCCAAGCGCCGTAATCCTTCGAGGAGAATCGGTGACGCTGCCTTTTTCCCTACGTAACCAATGATGCCGCACATGATGAAGTTCTTAATTTTGAATTTTGAATTTTGAATCTCAGTTCAAAATTTTCTCTGCCGTTTCCCGTAAACCGTCCACGACGATGGCGCGCTGGATTTTTTCCGCCTCGTCACGTTCCACGCGTGCGCCGTAGCCCGTGCGCACGAGAATACTTTTTAGCACGCCCGCATTCCAGCCGCATTCGAGGTCGATCAGTTTGTCGCCCACCATAAAACTTGCTGCGAGATCCAGGCCAAATTCATCCCGCGCATCGAACAAAAACTGCGGCGATGGCTTACGGCCTCGGCTCGGTTGCTCCGGCGCTTCCGGCGCGATGTAAATTTTTTCAAAGCGCACACCAGCCGGCGCGAAGTCGGCGCTGATCCGTTCGTTCACGCGTTCTGCATCGGCCAGCGTGAAGTAGCCGCGCCCAATGCCTGACTGATTCGTGACCATGAACAGCTTGAAGCCCGCCTCCGTCAACTGACGCAGCGCCGCGCCCGCGCCGGGAAATATTTCCACGTCTTCCGGCCGGTGCAGGTAATTTTTTTCCGCGATGAGCGTGCCATCACGGTCGAGAAAAACAGCGCGTTGCATTCGGTCAAATTGTGGTGTGGTTGTCGCAAGAATGGAATTGAAATTTTTGGGGTTTGCGCGCAGCATCACCGTCTTTACGGTTGGTCAACCAACATTATCAAACACATGAGCATCAAAGGTCGGTTGGGTATTCTCGTTGGCGGCGGTCCGGCACCCGGTTTGAACGGCGTGATCGCGGCGGCCACCATCGAAGGCATCAATCAAGGCTACGAAGTCATTGGCTTCCGCGACGGCTTTAAACACATCGCCGCCGGCGACACCACGCAGATCAAGCCGTTATCCATCCGCGACGTGAAAGATATTCACCTCAAAGGCGGTTCCATTCTCGGCACTGCGCGAACGAATCCGACCAAGTCCGAAGAGCAGATGAAGAACATCTTCGCTGTGTTTGAAAAGCTCGGCATCACCGCGCTGGTTTCTATCGGTGGCGATGACACCGCGTTCTCTGCCAGCCATGTGGCCAAACGCAGCGGTGGCAAAATCAAAGTTGCCCATGTGCCCAAGACCATTGATAACGATCTCCCGCTCCCCGGCACCGCGCCTACGTTCGGTTACGAAACCGCCCGCCACTACGGCGTGCAAATCGTCCGAAATTTGATCGAAGATGCCCGCACCACTTCGCGTTGGTATCTTATCATCAGCATGGGCCGCGCGGCTGGTCACCTCGCCCTCGGCATCGCCAAGGCTTCGGCGGCTACCTTGGCCGTTATTTCGGAAGAATTCCGTGGCCGCACCGTGACGGTGGATGAAGTCTGCGACATCATCATGGGGTCCATCATCAAGCGCAAAGCGGAAGGTTCCCATTACGGCCTCGTCGTGCTTGCCGAGGGCTTGATCGAATCACTCGGCGAGAAAGGGCTCGTAGCAGCGTTGCCCTCCGGCCAGCTCGAACGTTTCGGCAAAGTCATCCGCGACGATCACGGTCATCTGCGCTTGGGCGAAATCGAATTCGGTCGGCTCATGAAAGAACTCCTGACCGTGCGCCTCGAGAAGCTCGGCATCAAGATGGCCTTCATCGACAAAGATCTAGGCTACGAACTCCGTTGCGCCGATCCGATTCCCTTCGATGCCGAATATACCCGCGACCTTGGTTACGCCGCCGTGAAATTTCTGCGCTCGCCAGAAGCTGAAAAATACGGCGCTATTATCAGCTTCGTGGACGGTAAGTTAAACCCGTTGCCGTTTGAAGACATGCTCGACCCCAAGACCGGCCGCATGCAAAACCGCAAAGTCAACGTGGACGGCGAAGCCTTCGAATGCGCGCAGGCTTACATGATTCGTCTCGAACGCGAAGATTTTGAAGACCTCAAGCAGCTCACCAAACTCGGTGCCGTCATCAACCTGACGCCCGAACAATTCTACGCCCGGTTCGCTTACCTGGCGGGCTTGAAATAAGCTTCGTAATTCAACGTCGGCGGCAGAAGTAATTCTGCCGCCGCTTTTTATTTCAATCATCCATTCGCGCAAGCCGCCGACCTGCGCTAGAATTCCCCATGTTTTTCCTTGGTCTTGGCACCGCCGCCCCGTCCACTCGCTACGAACAGCGCGAATGTTGGGACGCCTTGCGTCAATCTGCGCCCTACGCTCAACTCACGCCGCGCTCGCACGCCATTCTCAAAAAAGTTCTCTGTGGCGATAACGGCATTGGCTCCCGCCATCTCGCGCTCGACCCGCTCACGGAAGTTTTTGACCTCACGCCCGACGCGTTGCAGGCGCGGTTCGCTAGGCACGCACCCGCACTCGCCGTCGCCGCCGCGCAACGCGCCTTGCAAGACGCGCAAAGCTCAGCGGAGGAGATGGACGCCGTTATCATCAGCACTTGCACCGGTTATTTGTGTCCCGGCCTGACCAGCTACGTCACCGAACAACTCGGTTTGCGGACGGATATTTTTGCGCTCGATCTAGTCGGGCAAGGATGCGGTGCCGCCTTGCCCAATTTTCGCGCGGCGGAAGCGATTCTCACCGCTGGTCGCGCCAAAAAAGTTCTCTCCATCTGCGTCGAAGTTTGCAGTGCCGCTTTTTATTTGGACAACGATCCCGGCGTGCTCATCAGTGCGTGCCTGTTTGGTGACGGCGCGGGCGCAGCCGTTTTAGGCAATGGACCATTGGCGAATTGTCGCTGCGTGAAATGGCGTCACACCGCGTCGCGCTTGGTTCCGGCGGAACGCGAGACGCTTCGGTTCAGCCATAAAAACGGAATGCTGCGCAACATTCTCCTCCCGCAAGTCCCGCAAATCGCCAGCGGCATCGCCGCCCAATTATTTACCGACACGCTGGCCGAAGCGAAGGTGCCGCGCGAGCAAATCAACGGCTGGATTCTCCACACTGGCGGACGTAATGTGATCATGGCTCTGCGCGATAAACTCAAGTTAAGCGCAAACGACGTGCGTCACAGCAGCGCCGTGCTACACGAGTTCGGCAACATCAGCAGCCCCACCGTTTATTTCGTGCTCGACCGCGCGTTGCGTGAACCGGTTCCCGCTGGCCTCTGGTGGATGTCTGCCTTCGGCGCGGGTTTTAGTTGCCACGGCGCATTACTGGAAGTGAGCTGAAAATTTCCCGCGATGCATCGCCACGTCCAACCTGAAATTCTAGACACGCTCGCGCCATCTGATCCGCGCGCCGTCCAATCACGGCGTGATTTACGGCGCATCAATGCGATCATGCGCCACCACACCATCATGGCGCGCGCGCTGGAGAAAAATTGGCCAAATGTCGCACCTCAAACAATCACGGAGCTCGGCGCGGGCGATGGCGAATTTTTGCTACGAGTTGCCAAAAAACTCAACTTGCCGCCGACTTCCAGACGGCCTTTTTTTGTGGACGCAGATGTCACATTGCTTGACCTCCAACCCAATGTTTCCGTCAAAACTCTTAGAGATTTTGACCAACTTGGCTGGCGAGCCAGCGCGTCTGTCACCGACGTTTTCAGTTGGCCGCCAATTCGCAGTGACGTTGTCGTAACTAATCTTTTCCTTCATCATTTTGCCGACGCCAAACTTGCCGAATTGCTTCACTTGATTTCCCGGCGCACCGGATTATTTATCGCCCTCGAACCGCGCCGCGCCGCGTGGCCGCTTTTTTGTAGTTCGCTGCTCGGGGCGCTTGGCTGCAATGAGGTGACGCGCCACGACGCTGTCGTCAGCGTGCGTGCTGGATTTTCGGGTAATGAACTTTCCTCACTCTGGCCGGATAAAGCGAATTGGGAACTGAGCGAGCAAACCGTCGGCGCGTTCAGCCATTTATTTGTCGCGCGAAAAACGAGTTAAAAATGGTCGCCCCCAAAACCATCACCATCATCGGCGGCGGCCTTGCGGGGCTAACGCTCGGCATTGGTTTGCGGCAACGCGGGGTGCCGGTGACGATTCATGAGGCGGGCAGTTATCCGCGCCACCGCGTCTGCGGCGAATTCATCAGCGGACGCGGCCAAGCCACGCTCACCCGACTTGGTTTGCAAGATTTATTCGCCACCGCCGGAGCAATTAGCGCCCACACCACGGCTTTTTTTTCTGCGACCAAATCGACCGCGCCGCGCCCGTTACCCGCCGCCGCGATTTGTCTTTCGCGCTTCACTTTGGATGCGGCGTTGGTGGAAAAGTTCCTCTCAATCGGTGGTGAAATGCAGACCGGTCAACGCTCACCGTTGGAAAATTTTGACGAAGGCAGCGTTCGTGCTACGGGTCGTCGTGCCGCAGTAGAGCCGGGCGGGTCGCGTTGGTTTGGGCTGAAAATCCATGCGCGAAATGTCACTTTGGCGGCGGATTTAGAAATGCACGTCTCGCCGCAAGGCTACGTCGGCTTGTGCAAAATCAATGGCGGCGAAGTGAACGTCTGCGGCCTGTTTCGTAAACGCGCAGGCGACTTCGGCTCCGCGAAAAACTGGCGCGCCTTTTTAGGTGGCCTGCCAAATTCACCGTTACAACAGCGCTTGGCGGCGGCGGGGTTTGATGAGTCTTCACTCTGTGCCGTCGCCGGACTTTCATTGCAGCCGCAGCAAGCGGCGGCGCGTAGCGAGATTTCCGTGGGCGACGCCATCACCATGATTCCCCCAGTCACCGGCAACGGAATGTCCATGGCCTTCGAGTCCGCTGAACTGGCGATTGCGCCGCTTGCCGAGTGGAGTCGCGCTGAAATGACGTGGAGCGA
Organism: uncultured Verrucomicrobia subdivision 3 bacterium; assembly: GCA_903911825.1. GTDB lineage: Bacteria > Verrucomicrobiota > Verrucomicrobiia > Limisphaerales > UBA11358 > UBA11358. The sequence goes on along the minus strand of CAIWFB010000069.1, from coordinate 3,647 downwards.
AGCCCGAAAGAAAATTGCCCACGATTGTGATGTAACTTTCGCCAAACGCTTGGCGTGGGCGAAGTGGTTGCAACGGCTCGTCCTCACACCCTCGTTACAAAATCCGCTGGTCACGCTTACCGCCCGCAGCGATTGGTTTCGGCGGATGGCGTTTGAACGAACGCGGTGATTCTGGCAAGTTGTGCGCGTGAAACCGCTCGCGGATTGCCAACTTTATCCCTTTGTGGACACGGCCTATTTGCACGGTCGTGCGCCCGAATTCGTCGCCCAACAACTTTGCGATGGCGGCAGTGACTTGATTCAACTGCGCGCCAAAAATGCTACGCCCGACGAAGTCCGGCGGATGGCCGAGAAGATTCTTCCGGTGACGCGTCGCGCCGGAATTCCCTTGGTCATCAATGACCACTTAGAAATCGCGCGGGAACTGGGCGCAGAAATCTGCCACCTCGGCCAGGAAGATTTTTTTGACGCTGGCCACACGCACGTTGACCAACTTAAAACTCAAAATTCAAAACTTAAAATTGGTCTCTCCACTCACGCGCCTGATCAAGCGCATCGTGCGCTGGCGGCGGGAGCGGATTACATCGCCATTGGGCCGATTTTTGCCACCGGCACCAAGCCGACGGCTAAGCCGGTGACGCTGGAATATGCCCGTTGGGCCAAAGCCAATTCAACTGTGCCATGGTTTGCCATTGGCGGCGTCAATCTGCAAACGCTCGACGCCGTGCTGGCCACTGGCGCAAGACGAATCTGTGTTGTTTCCGCGATTCTCAATGCGCCGGATATCGCGCAAGCGTGCCGAGAATTCCGGCGGCATCTCGATTCGACTGCCTGAACTGAAAATATTTCGCCCAAAGTTCTGAAAAACTTTGTGCCGTGGCGGCGGGGTTAGTAATTTCAGAGGCAATGTTTTCATCCGCGATCAAAAACGTTCATTTCATCGGCATCGGTGGCACCGCCATGGCTTCTGCTGCGGCTGCCATGCTCGACAAAGGTTTTCAAGTCACTGGTTCAGACCAAAATGTCTATGAACCGATGGCTTCGTTTCTGGCAGCCAAAAAAATCACCGTCATCAATGGATACGACGAGCGCAATCTGGCTTACAAACCGGACCTCGTCGTCATCGGGAACGCCATTTCGCGCGGCAATTCCGAAGCGGAATACGTGCTCGACCACAAGCTCCGTTACTGTTCGTTACCCGCGTTGCTGGCGGAATTTTTCATTCGCGGCAAACGCTCGCTCGTCGTCAGCGGCACGCACGGCAAGACCACGACGACCTCGCTGCTGACTTGGGTATTCGAGCACAACGGGCTGAACCCGAGTTATCTCATCGGCGGCATTCCAAATAATTTCACGCAAGGCGCGCGCTTTACGGACAGTGAATGGTTCATCATCGAGGGTGATGAATACGACACGGCGTTTTTCGACAAACGCAGCAAATTTATTCATTACCAACCGGAAGTCGCCATCATCAACAATCTCGAATACGACCACGCCGACATTTTTGAAAATCTGGCGGCGATTAAGAAAACCTTCTCGCACTTCATCCGCCTCGTGCCGCGCAATGGCTTGTTGCTCGGCAATGGTGATGACGCGAATCTCACCGAACTGTTGAAGGTCACGCATTGTCCGGTGAAACGGTTTGGTCTCGGCGCAGACAATGCAGTGCAAGGTTTTAATCTCAATTTCGGCCCGACGGCGACGACGTTTGAGATTCCCAGCTTCAAATTTCATCTCGAATTGGGCGGCGAATTCAATGTGCGCAATGCGCTTGCGGTCATCGGCGCGGCGAAACATTGCGGGCTTTCCAATAAACAAATCCAGAGCGCGTTCGCTACGTTCAAGGGCATCAAGCGACGCATGGAAGTCAAAGGTATCGCGGGCGGCGTGACGGTGATTGATGATTTTGGCCATCACCCGACGGCGATTCGCGAGACAATGCGGGCGTTGCGCGTGCGTTACGCGAAGGAAAAAATTTGGGCCATCTTTGAGCCGCGCACGAACACGACGCGTCGGAATTATTTTCAACAGGAACTTGCTGATTCCTTTGTGGATGCGGATGGCGTAGTGGTTTCGCAGATCGCGCGTTTGGAATTGCTCAAGCCGGAAGAGCGATTAAACCCGGAGAAATTGATGCAAGACATCGGCGCTACGGGCAAGCCGACTGCGTATCTGCCGGACGCGGATGCCATCGTGGCGCACATGAGCAAGCTAGCGCAGGGTGGCGATGTGATCGTGGTGTTCAGTAACGGTGGCTTTGGCGACATCCACAAAAAATTGCTGCAACGGTTGGAACGGCGCTGATTCATTTCGCCGGAAAAAGAAAACCCCGCCAGCGAAGGCGGGGTTTTTGTTTGGGCAAATAAACTCAATGCTCCACGATGCGATAATAGCGCGTGTTGAAGTTCGTGCGCGCCGCATCTTGCAATTGCAGTAGGCCGTTCGTGAGGCTCAACGCATCCGGGAGCGTCGTCCAATCCACGAGGTTAGTGCTGGCTTGGGCTTCAAAGTTCGCGAGATTGGCCAGAGTGAGTAAGCCGCCGTTCGCATCGGTGGAACTCAATTGCAGCGAGCCATCCGGCAATAGTTTGGGTGCGCCGAGGAGTTGTGGCACGTTGACGTGCACGATGGCGTTACTGCTGCTGACGAAGCCGCCAGCATTGGTGATGGTTACGGAATAGGTTCCGGCTTGGGCGCGGGCGACGTTGTTCAAGACGAGCGTTGGGCTGTTGCCGCCGACGAGATTTCCGTTCTGGCTCCACAAGTAGCGCAGGGGCGGGGTGCCGCTCGCCGTGACACCAAGTGAAATGGTGGCGCCAAAATTTACGGTCTGACTGGCGGGCTGCGGCTGCACTAAAATGATTGGTGGGTTGGGCAAAAAGGCGAATTGATCCACCCAGCCAGCATCTAAGCCAGCGTCGTAAGAAATGTCTTTCGAGTAGCGCCATTGCAAAATATTCGTGCCGGCGGCGACGGGGATGCTGACGGCTTGCCAGTCCACTTCACCGGAAATGCTCGTTTGCGGGATACCGTTGATGCGAAATTCGAGCGTGTCAAAAAATGCTTCCGAGGAAACTTTCCACCAGAACGTGTAGCGTCCGGCGATGTTGGTCGCGACGGTGGTTTGCAGGATGGTTTCTTGGGCAGCCCCGATGCCGCCGCTGCGGGCAGCATCTGCGCCGTCGTGAGAAATATTGGTTCGTCCGAACCACAGTGCGCTGCCGGTGGTGATCCAGTTGTAGAGCGCAGTTTGCTTGCCATCCGTCGGGGAATCGAGCGCATCGCTGAGCGGATAAACCACGGTGAGCTTGACGGTTTTGCTGCTGACGACGCCGTAGCTGTTGCTGGCGATGAGTTGATAGACACCGGGAGAAACCGGGCCGAATGGGCCGGTGACCAAGCGGTCGCCAGCGACCGTGAGCAGGTCGTTGGTGGCAGCGGGAAGATTGGTGCCGTTGAGTCGCCATTGGTAACGCATCGGCTGCACGCCCGCGCATTTGCCAACAAACCAGATAGAATGAGAAGGCAGAGACCCGGTGTCAGTGACTGGGTTACTCTACTCTGCCTATGAAAACTAAAACTACCAAAACCCCTCCCTCCGTCGTTCTAACTCCCGCTGCTCGGGTCTGTGCTGCGGGCTTTATCCT
>CAIWFB010000068.1 GCA_903911825.1 uncultured Verrucomicrobia subdivision 3 bacterium | reverse complement strand
TGGAGCATCGTGCCGCCGGGACCATAAATCTTGTGGTCCTTGATCAGCATCGGTCCCCACTGAATCGGATCGCCGCCAGAGATGCGTGAGATCATGCGGCCGGCGGTTTTCCAATACTCGACGACTTGGGGGTGCGTTGATCGGTAGATGTCGCGCCAACGAGTAGCGGTTTCCATATCGATGACAACAGGTGGCCCATATATGCCAAGGCGAGCCGTATTTTGTATTGTCGCGGCTCCTGCTTGGTATCCGCAACTAAGTTCGAGCTGCTTTCCGGTGCCGCGCTCTTTGGAATGGGCTTTCGTAACCGGGAACCCGTATGCCTGCGAGGCGATGCCGATGTAAGGGTCTTCGCCTTTTCTGAATTTTTCGATGACATCTTCTTGCCCTGCCAAATAGTTGAGGATGCGGCACTCAATCTGGCTCAGATCAATCGGCGCTAACAGGAAGCCAGCCGGTGCCATAATAGCGCGTCGGATATCTGAACCACGTTTGAAATTTTGCCAGTTAGAATTATGAACGAGTTTTCCGTTTGCTACGAAGCGATGCCTTGGGCCGCAATTTATAATGTCGTAGACGGGCTGCAAGTGACCATTTCCATGCTCGTCGGTTGAACATGGATTCTGATCTGGTGGCCCAGCGGAGATTCCCAGCTTCGTAGTGGCCATTATTGTCGATCCTGTCGATCATTTTGCCCGGAGGTGTATAACCTAGATTTTCTCGCACCCATGTTACAGCTTCGTTAATTGTAGAAAATTTGAATTTGATTCCGCGCGCACCGTAGTATTTATAGTTGCTTGCTTCCGGAAAGCAGCAGCGCACTTTCCACTGGTTTATGGCTCGTGCCAGTTTTTTATCTTCTTTGGTGGCGTAAAAAACTGGTCGCGTATGGCACGTACCGCAAGCTTTCGATTTCCCTGCCTTCAAATCTTTAAGGAGGACAACGCGCTTTACCCCGCAATCGCATACGCAGCGCACCAGCAGCGCGCGAGCGTTGGAGGGACCGACCAGCTTCCACTTCCCAAGCCGTGGGTTCTCGGCAATCCACGATTGCCGTCTTTGTGCATAGAGCTTCGCTAAGGCTTTTGCTCTTTTCGCCACAATAGACTTGGTGGTCAGGTGTGCCGTTAACGCCATCCCAAGAAATAACCTCGTGGTAGCCACTGAATTTCACGCCGTCGTGCTCGACGAACTCGACGCCATCCCAAACTAGGTCGGTAATGAGTACAGCAATGATGCTTTTGTAGCTAGGTGTGCCGTGGATGTCAAGTGTCAGTATTTGTGTATCTGCGGTAAGGCAACCGTCTCCACCTGACCATCGGGTAGTGTGGGCACCACAGTAACGTAAATAAACTGGCATCGTGCTACGGCTTCCGCGAGGTCCCCGAGTTGCCATGAAGCCCAGCGTCTCGGCGCGAGTCTGCGTGAGCGTAGACTTTGCGCCGAGACGGGCCTCAACAAGCGTGCGAACTCTGTCGTTGTCATGTTCCTGTAACCCCCTCATGAACTCATCGGTTTTGGCAAAACAATAAACCGGCTTTTTCTTGCCATCCTTCATCTCTGGTTCAACGCCCTCGTCGCGTAGCAGCGCAGCAAATCGTTCCGACGATTGCAAGTCGGCCTCGGACACGTTCAGCTCGGCCATGCGCGCATCTTTGCGCGTCGCTTCGTCAACCCATACTTTGGCGAGCAATTCAACATCGCCTTCAAGGCATGGTTCGACGAACATTTTCACTGTGGCATCGATCACGGCAAGTTCTTCCACAGGGAAGTCTTTATACAGTTTTCCGAAGATGGCGTAGATACTTTCCACCTCGTCGCACGCGCCTTCGCCAATCAGGCGTTGCGTGCCTTGATCCATCTCGCCCCATTGCTTGCCTTTGAACAGATTATAGGGCGTGGTCTTCATCGGGATGCCAAAGTGCTTGCGCACCGCGTCCAAGCTGACCGAGAGATGATTGCCGAGCAAAAGCCTCGCCATCGACAGCGTGCAACCAAACATTTTGGGATGCACGTTGTAATGATGGCTGAGAATGAGTCCGTCAAATTGAGCGTGATGGTGGATGAGAAACGTGTCAGACCAGTCGTGCTGCGTCAAAATGTATCGAAGCTGGCGCTCGTCGTACCACTGCGCGCTGGTGTTTTCAGACCATTTGATTGCGGCGCCGTGCGCCCTGAAACGCGGATCGCGGATATAGGCTTCCGTGCTCATTTTTTTCAGCGTGTAGTCGTCGCTGAAATAAGTTTCAAAATCAAGAACGACTACTTGCATCAGGCTTTTTCTTTCGGCAGTCGTTCAAGTCGATATCCGCGTTTAATGCTGGCTCGGACAGTGTAGCCAAGCGTATTCAAAATTTTGCGCGCTGAATAAGCGAGATTGCGTAACGAACCCTCGGCAC
>CAIWFB010000067.1 GCA_903911825.1 uncultured Verrucomicrobia subdivision 3 bacterium | reverse complement strand
TCGCCGTCAGCCGCCTCGCGCCGCTCGGCGAAACCAAGCCCGCCGAATTGCTGCTGCTCGCCGCATCCGCCGAAAAATACAGCAACCATCCGACCGCCAAAGCCCTCGCGACGCTCGCCGGCGAAGCGGGAGTTCCCTTGGCCGAACCGAAAGATTTTGCCGAAACGGCAGGTCGCGGTGTGAAGGCCGAGATCAACGGCGCCAAAGTTTTGGTGGGTCGCGCCCAATGGCTGAAGGACAACGGCATTGATGCAAGCTTTGAGAAATCGGTGGATTTGAATGAGACGGAAGGCTGGAGCCTGATTTTTGTCGCGCAAAACGGCAAATGCGTCGGTTGGGTCGGCATGCAAGATCAGACGCGCGCGGAATCGAAAGAGGCGTTGGCGGATTTGAAGGCGGCTGGAGTGCGCCGCATCGCGATGGTTTCTGGTGATCGTCACGTAGTTGCTACGCGCGTCGCCGCCGAGATCGGCTGTGAAGAAGCGCAAGGCGATTGCCTGCCGCAGAACAAAGTGGATTTCGTCCGCGCCATGAAGGCGAAGGGCTACAAAGTCGCCGTCGTCGGTGACGGTGTGAACGACGCTCCGGCGCTCGCCGCTGGTGACATCAGCATCGCGATGGGTGCGGCGGGTAGCGAAGTGGCCATCCACAGTGCGACGATTGCACTGATGAACAATGATCTGCGTCGCCTACCGTTCCTGGTGCGTCTTTCTCGCAGCACTCGCGCGGTCATCAACCAGAATTTTCTGTTCGGCGTGTTCTTCATCATCGTCGGCTTGAGCGCAGCGTCATTTGGTCTCGTCGGCCCGATTGTCGCGGCGATCTTGCACAACGTCGGTTCACTCATCGTGATTTTCAACAGCGCCCGCCTCGTCCGCAAGGGTGAGGAACTGGAACATTTCAACCCGGAAGCCATCGCCGATAAACACGACCACGGCACGCATTCCAAGCCGACTGGTAAATTGACGCCGAAGCTGGCGTAAGTCATGTGCTTGATGGCTTGGAAAATTGCATTACAGTAAAAATCATGAGCGCCATTGAAATCATGCAGCAGATCGAGTCACTGCCCGACAAGGAGCAGCAGGAACTTTTTGTGATGTTCACGAAAAAGGTGGTTGGCGGCAAAAGCCCTGATGCAAAACCTTGGCTGGGAAAAAATCTTTCGTTCGAGGAAGCCTGCGATGTGGTTTTCCGCGAGAACCGGGAACTCTTGAGTGCTTTAGCCAAGTGAACGAGCCGATTTTCCTGACGCTTGATGAAGTCCACCGCATCCACGCCCGCAGTTTGGCCGAGCATGGCGGCGGTGCTGGCACGCGCGATTTGGGTTTGGTTGAATCCGCGCTGGCCTCGGCAAAAAATGTTTTCCACTACGCGCATGGAGACGTGTTCGACGTGGCGGCAGCTTACGCGTTTCATCTGGCAGAAGCGCAGGCATTCATTGACGGAAATAAACGGACAGCAGCGGTTGCCGCACTGGTTTTCCTTGCACGCAATGGCGTTTATGTCCGGCCCGCAACTTGGGAACTTTATTCGGCCATGATTGACGTTGCCGAAAAGAAAAAGAACAAGGCTGACTTGGCGAAATTGTTTCGCAATCTAGCGATTGAATAAAAAAATTCAAATGACCGCCGTTGAACCAAATCCTAAATCGGAAATCGCCAATCCCAAATCGGCGGAAGTCGTCGTCTCCGTGCGCGGGCTGACGAAAGTTTTCAAAGATTTTTGGAATCGCCCCAAGGCGCGCGCGGTGGATAACGTGGACTTCGAAGTTCGCAAAGGCGAAATTTTCGGTCTGCTCGGACCGAACGGTTCTGGCAAATCCACGACCATCAAGCTGCTGCTCGGCTTGCTGAATCCGACCAAAGGTCACATCGAGATGTTCGGCCATTCGCCGCGTCACGTGCAGACCAAGGCGCGCATCGGTTATTTGCCGGAAGAGTCCTATCTTTATCGCTACTTGAGCTCACGGGAGACGTTGGACTTCTTTGGAAATCTGTTTCACCTGAGCAAAGAAGATCGTAACAACCGCGCTGATCAGTTGCTGGACATGGTTGGTCTGGGCAAAACCCAGACGCGGGCGGTCGGCGAATTTTCCAAAGGCATGCAGCGCCGTATCGGTCTGGCGCAGGCGCTCATCAATGATCCGGACCTTGTCATTCTCGACGAACCGACGGCGGGGCTCGACCCGATCGGTTGCCGCGAAGTGAAAGATTTGATCGTGGCGCTGGCCAAGCGGGGCAAGACGGTCATCTTGAGCAGTCATCTGTTGTCCGATGTAGAGGATGTTTGCGACCGCGTGGTGATTTATTACGGCGGCAAGATTCAGGCGCAAGGCACGTTGAATGAATTGCTCGCCAAGCCCGACAGCCTGCGCATCACCACGCCGGTTTTGCCGCGCGAGACGCTGGAAAAGGTTCTCGCCATCATCCGTAAAGACATCACGACTGGCGAAGTCCGCGTGGATAATCCGACGCAGAATCTGGAAAGCTATTTCCTCGACGTGGTGAACAAGGCCCGCGCAGCGAACGAAACCAGCGGTGCGCAATCCGGTGCGCGGGTGGCGGAATATTTGCGTGGCACCGGTGCAGAAACTAATCCGACGACGGATAAAGTTTTGGAGAAATTATCGCTACCGCAGGCGGCGCAGTCAGTCGCTGTTACTAGACCTGCCGATCAGCCTGAATCTCCCAAGGTGGATGACGGCAAACTATCGTCACTTACCCAGTCCACAGCTCCCGCACCGCAACCGACCGCGTCAGCACCGCAAGCCGAGGCAACGCAGCCAGTGGATTTATCCAAAGCAGATGAAAAACTCTCGTCGTTGTTAGGCGGGAAAAAATAATTTTGGCCACAGATTTTCACAGATGAAACACAGATGGGGAAAAACCACCGCGCCAGATTCTTTATGTGTCTCTCGTTCGTGCCCATCTGTGGCTGCTAAATAAATGCAACGAATTCTCGCCATTGCTTGGTTGACGTGGAAAGCCGCCCTGCGGTTCAAGTTGTTCCTCGTCATCGCCGCGTTGCTGCTAGCTGCGGTGGTCGGGTTGCCGCTCATGATTAAGGACGACGGCACGGCGCGCGGCTTCACGCAGATCATCCTGACTTACACTTTGAGCGTCATCACGGGCTTGCTGGGGTTTTCGACGTTGTGGCTTTCCTGCGGCACGTTGGCGCGGGACATCGAGGAATGTCAGATTCAAGTGATCGCCACCAAACCGATTGCGCGCTGGCAGATCTGGATCGGCAAATGGCTGGGCATCATGTCGCTCAATCTGGTGCTGCTGGCGCTGGCGGGTGGATTTGTTTTTGGCTTATTGCAATGGCGGGCAGGAAAATTGCCGGCGGAGGAACAGAAAATTTTGCGCGAGCAAGTGTTGGTTGCCCGCGGCTCGGCGAAACAACCCGTAGATACCGCGTTCATCGAATCGGAAACGCAGCGGATTTTGGAAGGTCGCTTGAAATCCAGCGCCGTGGAAAAAGTAAACGTCAATGAAGTGAAACGGCAGATTCGCGAAGGCGTGAAGGGCGATCTGCAACTCGTGCCGCCGGGATATGGGCGCACATGGAAAATTGATCTCGGTTTTGCCAAGACGTATCTCGCGGGAAAACCGCTCCAGCTACGAGTTAAATTCAACGCGGCGCAGAAGAGCGCTTCCGGAACTTTCATGGCGCTGTGGCAAGTGGGCGTGCCGGAGAAAACTAAATTCTGGCGCACCGAAGAACCGATGAGTCTGGCACCGGATACGTTTCATGAGTTCGAGATTCCGGCTGATTTGTTCGATGCCGAGGGCAAGCTCACCATCACGTTTGCGAACCCAAACCAGACCGCCCTGCTCTTTCCATTGGATGAAGGCATGGAGGTATTGTATCCCGAGGGTGGCTTCGCGCTGAACTTCGCCCGCGGCTTGGGCATCATCTTTTGCTGGATGGCCCTGCTCGCCGCGCTCGGTTTGATGGCCGCCAGTTTTCTATCATTCCCCGTGGCGACGTTCTTTGCGCTAGCACTGATGATCGTCGGGCTTTCCAGCGGCACGTTGGCTAATTCAGTGGAATCGGGTTCCGTAGCCGCCGGCGATGAAGAAGCTGGCACGGCGGGTTATTCGCCCGTGGACTTCGTTTTGATTCCGGCCTTCAAAGCCGTGCTGGGCGTGGTCCAACTCGTGGAAAGTTTTTCGCCGATTGATTCCTTGAGCAGCGGGCGCAGCATCACTTGGGGCGAATTAGGCGCGGCGTTTGCCCAAATCGTCGTGCTCATCGGCGGCGCGTTCGCGCTGCTCGGCATCATCTTTTTCAACCGGCGCGAATTGGCCACCGCCCAAGGGACGCAATGAATTCCACCCTTAAGAAAACACTGTTGCTGTTGCTGACGCTGCCGTTGCTCTTCGGGGCCGGACGTCTTCAGCAATCGTTGAATCACGACCGCGACGCCCTCGGCCTCACGCGCGGCGCGGTGTTAGAGAACGCCCCACCCGTGCTCGCGTTCACCACGGTGGCGCTGGGCGGTTTTCGCGGTTTGATCTCCAACTTGCTGTGGATACGCGCCAATGATCTGCAGCAGGACGATAAATTTTTCGAAGCCGCGCAATTGGCTGATTGGATCACCAAACTGGAACCGACCTTTGCGCAGGTCTGGGTTTTCCAAGCGTGGAACATGGCCTTCAACATCTCCGTGAAGTTCAAAGAAAATGCGCCCGGTGATTACACTGACCGCTGGCGTTGGCTGGAGAACGGCGTGGAATTGCTCCGCGATGAAGGCCTGCGTTACAACCCGAACGACATCGATATCTTCCGCGAACTGGCGTGGCTCTTCCAATTCAAGATCGGCGCGAATCTGGATGACGGCAACATGTTCTACAAAAAGAAGTGGGCGGATGAAATGACGCCGCTGTTCGGGGAGAAAGGCACGAACATCGCCGACCTCCTCAATCCACCGAACGCGGACGCGCAGACGAATGTCACCGCGCTGTTAAAAAAATATCGGCTTGATCCGCAGTTCCTCAAACTCGTGGACGATAAATACGGCCCGTTCGATTGGCGCTTGCCGGAAGCCCACGCGATTTATTGGGGCGCCATCGGTTTGGCGGAAGCGGATAAAAATCCCGATAAGGTGAAGGCGGATGACAAAATTAAATTACGCCGCATCGTTTACCAATCCATTTACCAAGCCTTCAAGCATGGCCGCATCGAAGTGGACCCGCTCTCCAAGCGCGTTTCCCTCGGGCCCAACCTGGAACTGATTCCCCACGTCAGCGCGGCTTACGAAGAGATGATGGCGGCGGATGCCGGCATGCGCGACAACATCGCCAAAGCGCATCGCAACTTCTTGCGTGATGCCGTTTATTTTCTCTACGAACACAATCGCATGGCGGACGCCGCCAAGTGGTTTAAATATCTAGGCGATACTTATCCCAATAAACCCATCATCGAGAACCAGCCGAATTCGCTCCCCAAAAATCTGACGCTCGACGAATACGCCGTGGCCGTGGTGCAGATTGACATCGGCGAAACCTCGCAAGAACGCGTCACCTCCGCCGTGCAAGGCTTGTTGTTCCGCGCTTACTACGAACTCGCCGCCGGTGAAGACGACCGCTACGAAAATTTCCGTCGTCTCGCGAATAAAGTTTATCTCAAATACGAGAAGGAAACTTCCGGCTACAAAGGGGATCAACGCATTCCGCTGCCGCCCTACGACGATTTACGACGCCAGGTCATCAACAGCCTCATTGATCCGCAGGAAGGTCTGCCCTTCGCCGCCCGGCAAGTGATTCGCACGCGGCTGGGTTTGCCGGCTGAAACCGTTGCGCCTGCGACCACGAATAGCGTGCCGAACGTCTCGACCAATTCACCGGCCAAGTGATTCCGGCGCGGGCGACAATGCCTTGGCCCGCGTGACGCAAGATTGCTTCACCGCGAATCTCTGTTAACCTTCGCCGACTGTGACGAAGAAAAATCTTAGCCCCAAACCGCTCCGCGTCGGTTTGATTTCCCTCGGTTGCGCCAAGAATCTGGTGGACGCCGAAATCATGCTTGGCTCGCTGCTCAAAGGCGGCGTCGAGATCACCAATGACGCGGCCAGCGCCGACGCCGTCATCGTCAATACCTGCTCCTTCATTGATTCCGCGCAAGAGGAAAGTGTGGACAGCATTCTCGAATCCATCGAATTGCGCGATGCGAACCAACGCGGACAGGCCGTAATCGTCTCCGGTTGTTTGTCGCAGCGGTTTCGCGAAGAGTTGCCGAAGCTGATGCCTGAAGTGGACGGCTTCATGGGCATTGATCAAGTCGCGCAAGTCAGCGATATCGTGACCAAAGCCATCGCCAGTCGCGCCGGCAAGAACGCAGCCGAGCCGAAAGCTAAAGGCTCAAAATCCAAAGTCGTGGCTCGGTTGAATGAGCTGGAAAAAGCCCGCGATCTTTCCGCTCACGAAAAAGAAGAATCCATCAGGCACACCGATAAATTCGGTAAAACCAAAGTCGTCGTCACGCCCCCGAGCGGGCCAGTCTTCGACGTGACGCAACGCCCCGTTTTCATTCCCGATTTCGAGACGCCGCGCTTTCGCCTCACGCCCAAACATTTCGCCTACGTCAAAATCGCCGAAGGCTGCAACCATCCGTGCAGCTTCTGCATCATTCCCCGCATGCGTGGTTCGCACCGCAGCCGCACGCAGAAAGACATCGTCAAAGAAGTCAAAGCGCTCATCGCCGACGGCGTGAAAGAGATCAATTTGATTTCGCAAGACTCGACCTACTACGGACTCGATCTGCGTCCCAATCACAGCCGCGCCATTTCTTCGCCGGAAAAATTTTCCGCCGCCGCCAAAGCGCTCACTGCCGACGCGACTTCCATCTGCACGTTGCTGCGCGAATTGAATGCGCTCAAAGGTGATTTCTGGATTCGCCTGCTCTACACGCATCCCGCGCATTGGACGGATGAACTCATCACGACCATTGCCGAGTGCAAAAAAGTGGCGCGCTACATTGATATCCCGCTGCAACACATCCACGAGAACATGCTCGAACGCATGCGCCGCGAGACCTCGCAGCAATACATCGTGGATCTTATCAAACGCATTCGCGCGGGCATTCCCGGCATCGCGTTGCGCACGACGTTCATCGTGGGTTTTCCCGGTGAAACCGAAGCCAGTTTTAACGCGCTCCTCGATTTCATCCGCGACACGAAGTTCGAACGCCTCGGCGTGTTTGCGTATTCCAAAGAAGATGGCACCCGCGCGGGCGCGATGGCGGGGCAACTCACCGATAAGGTGAAACAGAAACGTCGCGAACTCGCCATGGCCGCGCAGCATAAAGTCGCCATCGCGGTCTCGGAACAATTTGTCGGCCGCGAAATCAAAGTCCTCATCGAAGGCGAAGCGAACGCCAAGCAGTTGCAGAGCGCCAACGTCAGCTCGTGGGAACATGGCTTGATTCGCGAAAACGAAACGCACGCCGCCAAGTTGAAGGGCAATTACTTCGTGGCGCGCGGGGCAGCCGATGCACCGGACATTGATGGCCGCGTCTATCTCCGCGCCGCTAAAGGAACTTTGCCCATCGGCCAATTCGCGAAGGTCAAAGTCATCGGCCACACGGATTACGATTTGATCGCCGAAGCCGTTTAACCATCAAGTCACCCTGTTGCTTTAGCGGGGTGTCGCGGGTGGCTCGATAGAACCATGTTCCCACCGAAGGATGTTCCCTGACCTTCGGCGGGGTCAAACTGTTCCAACCGCACATCGTCGTCATCCCTGATTGGATTGCCGCGTCCCCTTGGTGAAAGCTCGCCGCCCACAGTTCAAACCGGGCAATTTAATCAGGAATTTACCAATTTCCATAGTCAAGTTGCGGCAACTCACCTTTAAGTCAGAGCATGGTATTGATAAAACGGAGCATTTTATTGAGCAAATTGAGGTATCCCCTGTGTAAGTTGTCGCAACCCACCTTTAAGTCAGCGCAAGTTGTTGATGAAACGGAGCATTTCCTGTTTAAGTTGCTCTAACCCACGTTTAAGTCAGCGCAAAGTGCTGAGCAAATCGAGTCATCCCATCTTTAAGTTGCCGCAACTTATCAATGGAATGCTTCAACTTACACATGGAATGAAGCATTTTCACTACGGTTCGCGGCGGTTTTCGACTCAAAACGGCCATTTTTCCTGGATATTGAAATCACAGGTCGCGCCTAAACCTCCAGCACAGCGCGAAGCTACCACTGTCGAGCAGCGCCAATTCACTTAGCCTTCGCGAGAGCGGTGTCCCCCGCCACCCTACCTTGGCGACGGCACGAAAGAATCTTGCTAGCACCAGATTTTTGGGGTTAAGTGACTTCCACGTCGGACCGTTCAACCATTCCCTTTGCATGAAACAAAAAGCTTTGCTCACCTTCGCTCTCCTGACTTCCCTCGCGCTGACCGCGACGGCCGCCACCTTAGCCATCGGCGATGCGGCGCCGGAATTAAAAACGTCCCAGTGGGTCAAAGGCCAGCCCGTGGACACGTTCGCGACCAACCAGATTTATGTCGTAGAATTCTGGGCGACGTGGTGCGGGCCGTGCAAAGCGAGCATTCCGCACCTGACGGAACTAGCGCACACGTTCACTAATGTCACCTTCATCGGCATGGATGTCTGGGAACACGGCGAGGACATCAAAGCGACGGTGGAAAAATTTGTCAAAACCATGGGCGACAAGATGGATTATCACATCGGCATGGACACGACGGACACGTTCATGGCGAATAATTGGATGAAAGCCGCCGGGCGCAATGGTATTCCCGCCGCGTTCATCGTGGCGCAGGGGAAAATCGCCTGGATCGGCCATCCGATGAGCGGCTTGGAAGAATCCCTCACTGAAATCATCGCCGGGAAATATGATTTTCAAAAAGCCAAACGCCGCGCCAGCGCCGAAAAACAGGTCCAAGCTTTTTATGACAAAGCCGTCAAAGGCGGCACCGACGAAGAATTACTGAAAGATGCCCAAGCCTTGGAAGCACTCGATCAGGAATTGGGCGGACTCCTGCCCGGCGGCCGGAAATTCATCGCGCAGGACATGCTGAAACAGGCCAAAGCACAGGCGGCTTTGGCGGCTTACCAAAAAGCGCTCTACGCGGGTCAAGACGAAGCG
>CAIWFB010000066.1 GCA_903911825.1 uncultured Verrucomicrobia subdivision 3 bacterium | reverse complement strand
GTCATCAGCGGCAACATCAGCGGCAACGGCTCGCTCACAAAAACCGGGACCGGCACGCTCATGCTGGCTGGGTCGAACAGTTTTACCTGCGGCTTGACCGTGAACGCTGGCATATTGAATGTTTCCAACTTCACCGCGTCCGGCGTAGTCACAGTGGCCGCAGGTGCAACGCTGGCGGGCAGCGGCATTTTGACCGGCCTCGTCATCGTGCAGAATGGTGCGACGATTTCTCCGGGTAATTCCATCGGCACACTGACCATCAGCAATTCACTTACGCTCGGCGGAACAGCTTTTATGGAACTGAACAAAAATTTAGCGACAAACGATTTGATTCGCGGACTGAGCAGCATGAATTTTGGCGGAACCTTGAGTCTGACCAACGTTGCCGGATCGCTGGCAGCGAATGACAGCTTCAAACTGTTCGATGCAGCAAGTTATAGCGGCGGGTTCACGAACATTTCCCCCTCATCGCCCGGCATTGGGCTGGCGTGGGACACTTCCAGTCTGACCACCAGCGGTGTTTTGAAAGTGGTTGCGATGGTTGTTCCGCAGTTCACCGGCATCACGAATTCTATTGGAAACAGTTTTCAAATCACCGGCAGCGGAACGCCAGGACAAGTTCATTCCATTTACTGGACGACAAATCTCGCGCTGCCGTTCGCGCAATGGAAGTTGCTCGGTTCAACCAATGCGAGCGGTGGCGGAGTGATTTCCTTCACCGATACGCAAGCGACCAACCTCCAGCGGTTTTACCGGCTTTCAACTCCATGAATCATCAACTGTCGAATCTCACCAAGGCACTGGTTATGCCGGACAACCGTCGCTCACCTTGGCTGCGTGGCATTGTGCCGCCCATGATCACGCCGCTAAAAGATTGTGACGTCCTTGATGTGGCGGGGTTGGAGCGCTTGATCGAGCATATTCTGGCTGGTGGGGTGCACGGACTTTTTATTCTCGGCACCAGCGGCGAAGCGCCCAACTTGAGTTATCGCCTGCGGCGCGAGTTGATCGATCGCGTCTGCCGGCAGGTCAACCATCGAGTGCCGGTGCTGGTGGGAATCACTGATACTTCCTTGATCGAAGCCCGGCAGGTCGCTCGTCACGCAGCCAACGCCGGAGCCGATGCGGTGGTTTCGGCTGCGCCATATTATTTTGCCGCCGGCCAGCCGGAGCTGGTTTCCTTCGTCGAGCACCTTGTTGATGGACTGCCCTTGCCGCTGTTTCTCTACAATATGCCACAGATGACCAAGGTGCAGTTCACCCAGGAAACTTTGCGCCGTGTCTCGCATCTGGAACGGATAATCGGACTCAAAGACAGCTCCGGCGATTTGAATTATTTTTCCTCGCTCGTCAGCTTGAAGCAGGAACGCCCGGACTGGAGCATTTTTGTCGGGCCGGAACATTTGCTGGCGGACACGTTGCGGCTAGGTGGTGATGGCGGTGTCAACGGCGGCGCGATTTTCATGCCTGAACTGTTCGTTGATCTTTTCAATGCCGTCACTCGCGGCGACCAAACGAACGCTGAACTATTGCAGAAGAAACTTCTGATGCTCGGCCAGATTTACTCCATCGGGCAGCACGCCTCGGCTGTCATCAAGGCCATGAAGTGTGCCTGCTCGTTGCTG
The DNA here is from genome assembly GCA_903911825.1 of uncultured Verrucomicrobia subdivision 3 bacterium. Lineage (GTDB taxonomy): Bacteria > Verrucomicrobiota > Verrucomicrobiia > Limisphaerales > UBA11358 > UBA11358. The sequence goes on along the minus strand of CAIWFB010000066.1, from coordinate 764 downwards.
AACTTGTGCAACGATCGGATGGCCGAGCCATTCGAGGCATTCCGTTCACCGCAGCGAGAGCAAGTGTGTCGGGTGTTGAAATCAGTTGGATTGACTGTGAGTAATCCATGAAGATTTTGAAAGCCATGATTGTTTCCGCCATGTTAGCTGGATCTGTGCTGCCAGATGCGAACGCCACCGAGCGGCAGCTCACCCGCGCGCCGCAAAACCATCTGCTCACAAACACGCGCGTCTGGTCGCCGGACGGAAACTGGATTGCCTATGACGTGCGAAGTGACGCGGCGGGGGATTTGTTCGATGGTAATCGCATCGAGGCGGTGAACGTCCATAGTGGAGAAGTGCGCGTGTTGTATGAATCGAAGAACGGCGCGCATTGCGGCGTCGTGACCTGGCATCCGCGCGAGATGAAAGTCGCTTTTATCCTCGGCCCGGAAAAGCCCACGCCCGACTGGCAATACGGTGCCAGCCATCGTCAGGGAGTGATCGTGGATTTTGCAAAGCCGGGCGTCGCGCAAAATCTGGACGCTCGCGACCTAACGCCACCGTTCACGCCGGGAGCATTGCGTGGCGGCTCGCATGTTCACATCTGGGACGCGAACGGCGACTGGCTGAGTTTCACCTACAACGACGCGCTGGTGGAAAGCAATGTTCGCGATGTGGCCGTGGCGATTCCCGCGCCACCGCTGCAGGTTCTGAAAACGCATCCGCGAAACCATGACGGAAATTATTTCTGCACAGTCGTCAGTCGCACGACCGAAAATCCC
>CAIWFB010000065.1 GCA_903911825.1 uncultured Verrucomicrobia subdivision 3 bacterium | reverse complement strand
GAACAATACCGACGGCACGGGCTACGCCAACTGGCAGTTGCCCAGCACGGTGACGGTTCGGGGCAATGCACCTTCTTACATGATTGGTGGTGGCAATTCCTTGGGCTACGACTTGGTTCCCGCTGGCACCACGTTTGACGTGGCGGATGTGACGGGCAATGCCAACGCTGACCTCATCGTCGGCGGCGGCACGAGCACGGCGTTCATTCGCAATCAGGCTAACAGTTCCACCGCGTCTAGTTTGATCAAGACCGGCGCAGGCACGTTGGAATTAGATGGCTTTAATACTTACACGGGCCCAACGGTGATCAATGCTGGCACTTTGGTGGTGGGTCCTTCGCCAGCAACGATTGGTTATTCTTCCAGCATTGCCATCGGTAGTGGCGCAACGTTAGACGCCACAGCTGCTGCCGGATTGAGTTTGGCGGCTAACCAGACGTTATCGGGCAGCGGCACGCTTACGGGTGGCCTCTCTGATAGCACCTCCACCGTGATTGTGCCCGGCACGAGCGGCACGGCAGGAACGTTGACCATCAATGGTAATTTGACCTTGAATGGTTCCGGTAGCTTGAGCATCGATCTCGCCAATACCACAACGGTGGGCAGCGGGGTCAATGATTTGATTCAAGTCAATGGCGCGCTGTCGCTAAATGACTCGGCACCGACGCCGGTGAATTTCAATTTCCTTAATGGCGCTCCGACGGCGGGAACTTATACGATTGCAAATTATTCCAGTCTCGCTTCGGGCTCAGTCGCTGGCCTAACGAATCTACAGGGCTACGCCGTCACGTTCACGGTGGCGGGTGGGGTAGTGCAGGCAACCTTTGCGGCGGCACCGGCGCAACCGTTGGTCTGGCAGGGCGACGGTAGCGGCAACGCTTGGGATATTTCCACGACGTCGCTTAACTGGTCGAACACGGCGGCGCTTACGCTGACCAACTTTTACCAACTCGATGTGGTGCGGTTTGATAATTCATCCGCTAACACGACGGTTAACCTCGGCGCGACGGTCACGCCCGCTGCAGTGACGGTGGACAGCACGAATAGTTACACCTTGACCGGCAGCGGAACCATTGCTGGCACGACGGGCATCCCCCAGAACAACACCAATACGTTGACCCTTGCTACCGCCAACACCTTCACTGGTCCGATCAAAGTGAATGCTGGCGTGCTCACGTCCGGCAACAATAGTGCGTTACCGCAAAACGCCAGCGTAATTATCACCAACGGCGCACAATTCGACTTCGCCGGTTTTGGGAATAGCACCACGCGCAACTACGCGTTCACCATCGGCGGCAGCGGTCCCGATGGCAGCGGGGCGATCAATAACACTGGCGCTGCAATCTCCGGCAACGCCAGCGTGGCAAGCTTGACGCTGACGACGAATGCGACAATCGGCGGGGCAGGTCGCTGGGATATCGGTAGCGGTCAAACGAACACGGTGCTCAATGGCAATGGTTATAACCTCACGAAAGTCGGCGCTTTTGGAACGTCCATTCGCCCGCAGCTCTTGACCAATGTCGCGAGCATCATCGTGAGCAACGGTAATGCGTGGTATGAAGCTTTCAACCAGACCAACGCTTGGACCGCGACGACCACCAATTACATCCGGCCCGGCACCATCATCGGCAATTACAACGGCTTGACCGTGAATGTTCCCATCGTGTTGGACAACGCAACCATCCGTAATGAAGGCGGTAGCGGCACGCCGGTTTGGACTGGCGGTATCGTGGTCAGCAACACGGCGGTCTTTAATAACGGCGCGGTGCAATCATTCAACGGTGTCGTTTCTGGTCCGGGTGCCATCAGCATCAACGGTGGTGTGGCGGCGCTCCTGATTTCCAATGCCAACACATATACCGGTGGCACGATCATCAGTAATGCCCCAGTTAGCACGGCGAGCGTGAACGCTACGAGTGGCACGGCGGCAGTTGTCGCGGCTAATCCGGCGGCCTTCGGCACCGGCCCGATTACCATCAGTGGCTTGGGTCAGGTCGCCCTCACCACCAATACTGTTTACTTCAACTCGAACGTGCTGCGGGCAGTGGAATTTGCCTTTAGCGCGCCGGCGACTGTAGCTAACAACATCGTCCTGCCTTCGACTGTGATCACGAACGTGAGCTTGCACGGCCGGGATAGTTCGCAAATCGTCAATCTGACCGGACAGATCAGCGGCGGGTTCACGGGGCTGACGAACTGGATTGACTTCGGTGACGCCAGTTCAGTGGGCGTTATGCGCTACGCCAACGCGGCGAATAATTTCCTTGGCAACATCACCGCCTTCCGTGGCTTTTTCGCCATCACGGCGGATGGTGTGCTGGGCAATGCCGCGAATGTGCTTAAACTAAATCAAGGTGCTGCGGGAGTCACGGGCACGGGGCTGCGCTTCGATGCTGCCAATATCAATGTGGCGCATAGCGTCAATCTTAGCGCTGGTGCGGTCATCAAATTCTGGGGCGATAACAACGGCGATGGTGTTCCGGAAACGATGAACAGTGCCACCATCAGCGGTTCCATGAGCGGTGCTGGCACCATGTATCTGGTTGGCACCAATGCCACGCTCACGCTGGCCGGACTTAGTCCGATGAGCTCGGGAATGGAGATCGCTTCGCCGATGACCTTGCAAGCGAGTGCCATGACGAATCTCGGCACGGGTTATATCGGGCTTAAACAAGGCGGAACTTTCCGCTACACCGGCACGGGGAGCGAAACCACCACGCGTAGCGCGTTCATTGATACGGGTCTGAACGGTGGCGGCGGCACAATCGACATCGCCAGCGCCACCGGTTCACTGACGTGGAATCTGGGCGGTGGCACGATCAGCCAAAATCTCACCAAGATTGGTCTGGGCACGCTCACGCTGGGCGGCACCGGTATCAGCGGCGGTGTGGTTACGGAAAACGGCGGCACGCTCATTATCAACTCCGTCATCAGCGGCACGTTTACTCCAATCAATGTGAGTAGCGGCACCTTGGTGCTGAACGCGGCGAACACCGCTGTCGGCGGCGTGAACGTGAGCAGTGGCAATCTGTTTTTAAACGGTTCGTTAGCGATCGGTAATCCGGTCAGCATCAATTCCAGCGGCACCCTTGCGGGCAATGGCACGATCAACGCGCCTTTGACGTTGCAAATCGGTGGCGCGCTCAACCCCGGCTCGAACACAGTTGGCAAACTCACGGTAAATAGCACCGTCAATCTGCTGGGCACTACGACAATGGAATTGAACAAGGCGGCCAACACCAACGATTCCATCGCTGGCATCAGCACGGTTTACTACGGTGGTTCGCTGGTGGTGAACAACCTTGGGGGAACGCTCGCTTCGGGTGATAAATTCACTTTGTTCAGCGCGGCTAATCGCGTGGGCGCCTTTTCCAGCATTACGTTGCCGACATTACCGGGCGGTTTGGGTTGGAGCACCAATCTGCTCACCGATGGCAGTATCCAAGTCGTGACGAGCGTCAACACCGGCAGCACGAATATGACGGCCACGATCACGGGCAATCAATTAGTGCTCACTTGGCCGACGGATCACACCGGTTGGAAATTGCAGGCGCAGACCAATGGTTTGGGCACGGGCCTGAACACTAACTGGGTGACGATTCCCAATACGGAGTTGAGCAACAGCTTCACGAACACCATCAATCCGGCCAGTCCGGCAGTGTTCTTCCGCATGGTTTACCCCTGATATTTAGTGGTTGATGGGTGGGTTAAGGTTGATGGTCGGGAGGCTTTGCTTCCCGACCATTTTCTTTGTGGTGTTGGCCCTAATTGCGGGACTCACCCGAATGTGGGATTGAAGCTAAAAAAGAAAATGGGTTATTTTGTGTTACGGTATCAGTGGTATAAAAGAAGTTGCTCCCAACCCGCTAACTTATGAAACAACCTTGGCTTCAAACTTTCCGTCACAGACCGCAAAGACACGCCTTCACGTTGATCGAATTACTGGTAGTCATTGCCATCATCGCGATTTTAGCGGGTATGCTTTTGCCTGCATTGGCCGGTGCCAAAGAGCGGGCGCGGCGTGGTGTGGATATGAGTGGACTGCATCAATTCGGTTTGGCTTGCGCGATTTATGCGGGGGAATACAAAGACTATTTTCCGCCGGGTGCCAATGACCCGGTTCACTTTGCCAATTACGTTTATACAAACATGCTGAGTTCCGGCATGACTTCCAATTCGTTTGCCTGCCAGTCGGTCTGGAAATATAACGGCGGGCCGCAGGCGGCGATGGGCGCATCGATCGGCAAACCGGTGACTACCACTGGCGAATTTGGCGATGCGGGCTGGGGAATGATTGGTTGGATGTATTATCCGGACATCAATCGCGGCACGGTGGGCAACTACAAACGACCGGCTAAAAGCACTGATCGTTTCACGCCTGGCTCGGATACCATCGCCACTTGTCTGTGTTTTGATTCTGCTCCGGTGGGCAATGCGTGGTATTCCTTCATGCCGCACCTCAAACAAGGCTCAAAACGTTATGAATCCAGCACGCCCGTGACCGCCAAGTCCGATGGTCTGGTGGTGTCGCATTTTGATGGCTCGGCAGCTTGGGTGAAATGGCAGAAACTCGGCTCCATGACCTCGGCAGATATTTATTATTATGATACCCGTTAATTTTTTGGCCCATCAAGGGCGCGCGCTGCTGCTGGGGTTGGTGACCACGGGTTTGCTGCTGGTCAGCAGTGGCTGCGGCGGGAAACTGACGACGGCCGACAGCAATGTGGCGCTGGGCGAAGTCATGGGCAAAAAAACGGCGGAACTTTTGGGTGGTCGCGGCAGTGTGGTCATCTTGATTAGCGAAGCGGACGGCGTGAAGTCACCCGGTTTGGCCAAAAGCATTGAGGCTGTGAAGCAGGCTTTAGGGGATAAAATAAAAGTCAGTGCTGTGGAAAATCTGCAGTTACAGCCTTTGCCAGGGCTACCACTTTTTTCGCCGCAACAATTTGTCGAGGTGCTGCAAAAACACGCCGCAGCGGATGCGTTGATCTCTTTTGTGATGTTGCCAAAATTGCCGTCGGCAGTAGCGCAGCAATTACCTTCGCCGCGCCCCAAAGTAGTTTCCCTGGTCGGGGTGCCTTTCAAAAATCTCTTCGCGCAACAGGTGGTTTATCTCGCGGTCTTACCCAAGCCGGAGATGGCGACGGTTACGGCAAAAACCACGCAAGCCTTATTCGACGCAAAATTTCAGCTCGTCACACCGGAAACTGCCGGGGCGTTGCCTTTCTGAAAACTGCCGGCACGACTACGCAAATTTAGACAAAAAGTCGGTTTGTTTTTTATTCACTATGAAAATTTTGGTTTCCAATCTAGTGCGGTTTGCTTGTCTCATTCTCGCTTGCTTAACGACCAATGTAACCCACGCGCAATATCATTATTTCAACGTAGCCAGTGGTTCGGATTGCATCCTGCAGGATTACCGTTCAGCGAACGTGCCGCCGGGAATTTACGACGCCATTCACGAAGAATATGTGAGCAGCTCGGATGGCGGCTCGGGCTATTTCTACGGGGGTTTTACGCACCAGAATAACGGCGGGGCGAACACGTTGGTCCAATATGTTTGCTGGCCAGCGAGTGGCGGTTTCGCCCCGTATTCGCAACAGATTCCCACGTTCGCGGGAACGAATATGGTCGGCTACGCGCAGATTGGTGAGGGTAGTAGTTGCGCGATCAAAGGTTACTGGCCGAAATTCACCTCGAATCTGTGGAGCCGTTTTGTGGTGCGCTATTGGCAACCCGCTGATGGCACGGCGCACTTGGGTTATCAAGGCATGTGGATGAAGGAACCGGTGAGCGGGAACTGGTATCACGTTGGCACCTTTCTCTATCCGTTCGCGGTGACAGGCGTGAATGGCATGAGCGGTTGGCAGGAAAATTTTTCGGGCTACACTGGCGATTATATTGTAGATCACGCGGGCGGTTATTACCACAAGACAGGTGCTTGGCAAAAAGCGAATCAGATTCAATTCACGTCCCGAGGCTACGTCACTTTAATTGATACTAACACGGCGGCGGAGTCTTCCGTCGGCGATAGTTTTACCAATCTTTACAATGTCACCCGCACACTGGTGTTGAGCAATCAGCCGGCGCTGCCCACTTTTGATCCCATCGTGGTCAACAGTGCGACGGCGAGTTTGTTGAATACGCAGTTGCTCGTGCAGTGGCAGTTACCGCTATCCAGTTCGCCGCAACTGGATTACCGCATCGAGGTTTTTAATAACCCGAGCTACACCGGTTCGCCCGTCGTGAATTTTTATGATCGCGAACCGGAGACGCGGCAGAAGCTGCTGAATATTTCCGGTGTGGCGACGCCGTATGTCCGGCT
>CAIWFB010000064.1 GCA_903911825.1 uncultured Verrucomicrobia subdivision 3 bacterium | reverse complement strand
CAGTCGCCTGTGTTTTTGTAACCGAGCATTGTTTTTGTAACAATTGGGATAATTTTTTTAAATAATGTTGCAAACCTGTAACATCAAGCGTAAAAGCGTGGGTGTGTTTTGGATGTGGTCTATTAAATCACATACGATGGTGAGTCTAAAAAAGCTATCCGCCCAATCACATAAGAAGGAGCACTATGAAACAACTCAGTAATATGAACCGCGTATTGTCATTGTCTGTCGCCATTGGATTGGCGGCTCTAATTCCCACCTGTTTGCACGCTTCGCCGTATGCTTCCGGGCTGACCAACAACGCTGGCACGGTTTCGTTCACCTTGAACGAAAATGGCGGCAATGTGACCGTCACTTACGAGGATGCCAGCACGAATGCCAGTTTCAATGGTATTTTGACAGGCACTAATCTTCTCAAGGGTTCATACTCGTTTAGCCTTGGTGCTCATACTGGTTATGCCATTTCTGTGACCAAAACTGGTAACGGCACGCCTTCATTGATTAGCGTTGATACCAACAAATTTTCCATCTGGAACTCGCCTCGCGGTGTGGACGCGAACAAAAATCCGAAATTCGGTAATTTGTTTGGGCGCACCTATATCGGGAATAGTGCTAACGGTGGAACGGCCCCCAACAACAAAGGTTTGGGTCTATATGCCCTTAACGCCGATTTGACTGAAGCTTTAGGAAAGGGCACAAATGCAACCGCTACCTCAACTTTTTCGATCTCTGGTAACGGCCCATGGCGTTTGCGCATTGCTCCCGACAATAGTGTTGTGGTTAACGATTTTCAAGGCACCAACGCATTTGTGCGGCAATTTTCACCGGATTTGACGTCATCAAATCTGCTGCTAGCCAATATTGGGGTGTCAACTAACCACGCTAATTCATTTGGAACTCCGTATGTGTCTGGTTCCATTGCAGGTGGTGACCTTGTGGTGTGGATTGCTGACCCCAACTTAGCGGTGCCGAGTGCTGTCGCCGCTCCGAGTTTGGTGTTGGGACCGGGCACCTCGCGTGGCTCTTTCAATTGTCTTTTCCGTTATGATATCGGTGCTGGTCCATTGCCATGGGCCGCGCTGCCAAACTATGCTTACACCTTGGGTCTTGATGGTATTGCTAATTTGCGGACTGAAGTGGATATCGCTAAAGATGGTAAAATCATCGGCGGATTCGGACGGGGTAATCTTTCAAACCCCAACATTCAGATTCTTGACCCTACAGGCACAACGCTCTTGTATGACTCTTTTCAAAGCTCTGGCGGTGCGAACGACCTTTGGAATGGTAGCTCTACTGCAGCGGGTGCTGTTGGAACTTACGCTGGCGTCCGGGTTTCGCCTGATGGTCAATTTTTGGCATCGGTTGATATCAATAACGGAATCACCATTGCCTCATTAACTAACGGTATTCCCGATGAATCATCCCTTTTTGTTATACCTCAGCCTGCCGCTACTGGACAATATACCGGCAATTCTCGCGGCATGTGTTGGGATGCGGCTGACAATCTTTATGTAGCGAGTTCAGGTCAGGGGCTCTTGCGGGTTTTTTCTTTAGGACTTAGCACCACTTGCATCACCAGTAACGATGTCACAGGCACTAATGGCACTTTTCGTCTAGTATTGCCCCCAGTGTCCGCCACCATCGCAGTTGGCCAGCCGCAGGCTTCGCAAAATTATATTAACTCTCTCCCTGCAGGCACTCCGACTCCCGGAGTGTTTTCCATCAACCTGACATCTGGAAGCCTCGCTGCACCGGTGGTGGTTAATTTTACTCGCAGTGGCTCGGCGGTTTATCTAACCAACTACACAATCAACCTTGGCACGGACGTAAACGGCGTCATTATTTCATCCAACAGCGTTACGTTCCCGGCTGGCAATTACCCTGGTGGCGGCAATTGGACCGCGAGCGTTCAAATTATTCCAACCGCGACCCCTGTGAGTGGGCCGACTTTAACGGTTGGTATCCGTGTTCTGGGTGGGGCAAACTATTTGGCTGGAACTCCGCTGACAGGCACCATTTCGATTGCCAATACGGGTCCCCAATTGCTGATTTTATCTGCGATTGCTAACAGTGCTACCATGAGTCGCAGCATCTCCAACGATTTCGCAAAATTTGCGATTACGCGTTTGGGCGACTTGAACGGCCCAGGAAATAGTGCTGGCAGCGTCAACCAAACAGCCTATACGGTCACAAATTTCACCTATCTAGGAACAGCAGCTTTTCCCGCTGACTATACTGCTAATGCTCAAAGATACGCCGGAGTGGTTCCGGCTGATGGTGCACCTGGAATCCAAATCAATCCCGGCGATGTCATTATCACTAACCTTGTTGGCAACCCGGTGGCACATGCACTGAGTTTGAACCCTTCCAACGCAACTATTATCATCAGTCTGACCAATTTACTATCTGGCACCAACGCGACCAGCCAAGAAGGATATGCTTATTCAGTTAGTAACAACGCTGTCACGTTAACTGAATTGGATAACTCCATTGGTTCGGAGGTAATTCTTTGGTCTAATAGCTTGAACAATCTTGATGATAGCACCAATTGGACATTGGTTTTCGCCTCCACCACTTTGTCCACCAACACGGTGTTGCCCGTGGTTGTGCCGAATTATACCAATGACACTACCAGCGTTTCCGGTGGCAGCACGAATGACTTCAATGTTAAATTTGGTTACAAGGTAGCTGACGATAATCTTAATCCGTCGTCCGCCATGATTGCAAACGGCTGGACCAACGTGCTGAAAATGACAGTCAATAAGAGTGGCCCCGGCGCAGTTTCGGGTGTGAATCTGTATCCTCAAGGCCAGACCTTCCGGGGCAATTACGCGTTGCGCTTTAGCATGTATCTTTCGATCTGGTCCAGCGCCATTAACAATCCGGCAGCAAGCACTTTCCCGCGCGAGTTTGCAGCGTTTGGTATCAACCATCGCGGCACGAACTGCAACTGGCGTCTAGCTTCGCCGATCACCCCTGGAAATGGAAACAGCACGACTAACGCCGATGGTGTTTGGTTCGCTGTGGGTGCGGGAGATAACTCAGTAACGCCTGCCGATTTCGACGGCTTCTCTTCCCCCGCTTTGCCTAATTCTGGGGTTAGCGCCGACTTAGTCAGTAACAATGGTCAGTCGCAAAGCGGGGTCTTCAAAAATCCGCCCTTTACCACCATGACGGCTGCGGGCGGCGAACCGGTTAATCAATGGGTGGATGTCAGCGTGGAAGTGACACGCCAAACTAATGCAACCCTCTATATCAATCGCTCTCCGGTGCTGAGTTCCTTTACCATTACCAATGGCGGCGGCTATACTAACGGCACCATCATGTTGGGCTATCTTGACCCCGTCGCCAACGTGACTGATGGATCGGCCTTTGTGTATTATTCCAATGTGCGGGTGGTGGAGCTATCTCCTTATATTCTCGCGCAACCGACGAGCTTGATTGTCACGCAAGGTGCCAATGTTTCTTTCACGTCTTCGGCTAACCTTGCAACCGCACCAATTACCAACAAGTGGAACCTTTCCACCACCAACCCCACTCCGGTGTTCGTAACGCAAACTGATTCGGCTAACGCCACGAACCTCACCAGCATCTTGTCGTTGACCAGCGTTCAAAGCGGCACCAACTATCAGGCTGTTTTCAGTGATCCGGCTGGTTCAGTAACCGGCTTGGTGGCCAGCCTTGAAGTCATCATTGGCCCGACTAATCGGACGGTGAATGCAGGCAGCAACTTTGTGCAACTCGTGGTCGTGCCCAGTGGTCCGGCGGCCCCCACAGCCTTCCAATGGAAGACCAACGGGGTCAATTTGGTTAACGGCACTCATTTCGCTGGGGTCACGACGGCAACTTTGACAATCACGAATGTGCAGTTGTCGGACGCGCTAACCTACACCTGTGGCGTCACAAACGTCGCTGGCAATGTGCAGCCGTCAGCTACGCTCACGGTCGTTGCGCCGCAACCGACCTTCTCTGGTGTATCGCTCGTGGGCACCAATGCCGTGATGACCTTTACCACGCCGAATGGTTTTGAGAGCACCAATTCCTTCACCTTGCAAAGCTCGGTGGTGGTTCAAGGGCCCTATGCAAACGTGACGGGCATAGTGTCCGGTTCCGGTGGAACCTTCCAAGTGACCGTGCCTCGGACGACGAACAGCAGCATGTTCTACCGTTTGAAGCATAATTGATATCATCTTGGTGATTCAGATGCTATGTTAAACCGGCGTCGAGTGACGGAATTTACGTCACTCGACGCGCCTTTGAATGTTTGGTAAAAAATCTTTTGCGAATGAAAACATCTATTAAAAAATCATCCAAGCGCTTGGCGCTCGGTTGCGCTGTAAAACGTGCCGCCGCTTTTACGTTGATTGAATTATTGGTGGTGATCGCCATCATCGCCATTCTGGCAGCCATGCTCTTGCCGGCTTTAGCTAAGGCGAAAACGAAGGCCCTCACGACGCAGTGTTTGAGCAACAAGAAACAAATTGGGATAGCCGCCGCCATGTATACGGGTGACTACAATGATTTTTTGGTTCCCAACGCCGCATTAGGTTCTGTTTTGGGTGCGTTAGGCTGGTGTAACGGCAATATGGCTGAAGGTTGGGCTTCGCAGGACGCAAACACTAATTCGGATGCTTACTCAACGAATTGTCTGGCCTCGTATGTGGCTGGCCAACTTAAAGTTTACAAGTGCCCGGCCGATAAAACATTCTCCGATAATGGTGATCGAATTCGCAGTATTTCCATGAACGGGATGATGATTGGCGGAATTCCGCCAGCCTTGGTCAATTCTCTCTATGTCTATAACACTGGATGGAAACAATTTTTCAAGATGAACGACCTAACTACTTTGCGTCCAGTAGACGCATGGGTTTTTTGCGATGAAGCCATGTATACTCTCAACGATGGCTATCTTCAAATGGGCCTTAACCTTCCGGCCTTTCCAGATGCTCCGGCCAACTATAATGGTGGAGCGAATTGTTTTTCTTTCGCGGACGGGCACGTAGAGGCTCACAAATGGAAGGGCACGTTGGCTAACACTCCCTATATCAAAGGCGTAATTTATACCTCACCAGGCTATGGGGCATTGAGTCCCAGTGCTTCAGATCCCGACTGGCTGTGGTTGAAAGAACACTCTTCCAACAAATAATCTATTCTTTATGTCTCACCCGCAGTGGAAGTCTTCCTCTGCGGGTTTTTCTTTTCTGAAATTATGACTATTACTTCTTTCCACTTGAATCGTGGCTGGTCGCCGGTAGGCTCGCCGCTTATGCGTTGGCGTTGTTTATTTTTGGCTCTGATAGCGTCTCTTTTTGCCGCCTGCCACACTGTTAAAACGAAGAGCGACAATTCTACTGAGGCGCTAACGGCTTTTCAGAACCGCGCGGCCAAGTTTCACTCTGTCATCACTATCCCCGCGTTTGAGAAGACGACGAATGAAGTCAGCACTACGACGGCGCAAGCCATTGCCACCGGCGATGCCGCACTGGATCGCATTGGCAAACTGGGCGCGGGTGAAGTCACGTTTGCAAACACGATTGTCGCGTTGGATGACCTGAATGCGCAAGTTGGTCTGGCGAGCGAACGACTAGGTCTCATCGAGCAGACCAGCACGAATGCCGCCGTGCGCGAGGCGGCGACCGTTGCTCTCAAGCAATTATCCGAGTGGAGCGTGGGGTTGGATTATCGCGAAGATGTTTATCACTCACTCAAAGCGTTTGCCGCCACGAATCCGCAGTTGAATGGCGAGGATAAAAAGTTGTTCGTAGAGACGATGCGGGATTATCGCCGCGCCGGCTTGGAATTGCCGAAGTCGGAGCGTGATGAGGTGGAAAAACTGCGCAAGGAATTAACCGGGTTGGAAACAGATTTTGAGAATAATGTTACCAAAGCTCAACTGTCGCTGACGTTCACGCGCTCCGAACTGGCCGGGGTGCCGGATGATTTTCTGGAGCAGGTCAAGACGGATGCCGATGAATACACGGTGAAAGCCAACGTCACATGGCATTCATTATGTGTGTTGGACAATTGTAGCGTTGAGGCCACGCGCAAAAAATTTCTCGTCGCCCGCGATAATTTGGCGCGCGCGGAAAATATGCCCCTGTTGGCAAAGGTTCTGGTCCTGCGAGATAGCATCGCCAAAAAATTGGGTTATGCTAGTTATGCGGATTTGGGCACGGATGTGAAAATGGTGAAGACGGCGGCGAACGCCACGCGTTTCTTACAAGACCTGCAAGCGGGCTTGCAACCCAAGTTTGCCGCCGAGCAGGAGGAATTTCGTCAGCTCAAAATCAAAGACACCGGCGACACCAATGCGGTCATTAACATTTGGGATTGGCGCTATTATTCCAACGAGCTGAAGAAACAGAAATACAATGTGGATGCCGAGCAACTGCGGGTTTACTTCCCTTATCAAAAAGTGTTGGAGGGTATGTTCACGATTTATCAGCGAATCTTCGGCTTGAAATTTGAAGCCATCGAGCCGCCGTATAAATGGATCGGCGACTTGCAACTTTACGCTGTTTCCGACGCCCAGACTGGAGAGCCGATGGGGCTGTTCTATCTTGATATGTTTCCGCGCGACGGAAAATACAATCACTTTGCGATGTTCCCGCTCATTGAGGGCAAGCAATTGGCCGATGGCACCTATCGCCGTCCGGTGATGTCCATGATCTGCAATTTTCCCGCACCGACTAAAGATCATCCGTCGCTCATGTCGCACGATGATGTAGAGACGATTTTCCACGAATTTGGCCACGCGATGCACGGGGTTTTGACGCGGGCCAAATACGCCCGCTTTTCCGGCACCAGCGTGCCGCAGGATTTTGTCGAGGCACCCTCGCAGATGTTGGAAAATTGGGCGTGGGATAAAGCAGTTTTGGATACTTTTGCCGCCGACTACCGGGATCCTTCCAAGAAAATTCCGACGGAAATTCTCGCCAAACTCAAAGAAGCGCGGCTCGCTACGGAAGGCACACGCTATCGTCGCCAAATTTCTTTTGGTCTGATGGATTTGGCGCTGCACACGCAGATCAACTCCGAAAACACCACGAATATCCTGCCGCTAGCCAATGAAAAATTGGGCGCGGCGTTTATTCCGATGGCGCCGGACACCGCCTTTCCCGCTTACTTCGGTCACATCATTGGCTACGGCGCGGGCTACTACGGTTATGCGTGGGCCGATGCGATCGCTGCCGATTTGGCGACGGTCTTCGAGCAATCACCCGGCGGTTATTACGACCAAACTGTGGGGATGCGCCTACGTAAAGAGATCTACGAAGTCGGCAACTCCCGCGACGTGAATGAATCCATCGAAAAATTTCTCGGGCGGCCGCGTTCGATTGAACCATTCCTCAAACGCATCGGCGTGAACCAAAAATAATTGCCTAGACATTGTTCAATCCGCAGAGATCACTCATGAATTCAGAAACCAAGACTCACCGCTGGCCGCCGCAGATTAAATACATCATTGGTAACGAAGCTTGCGAACGCTTCAGTTATTACGGCATGACGGGCATTCTCGCTGGCTATGTCAGCGGACAGTTACTGGCCGGCGGGTTGGGTAAATCTCAGGATTATGCCACGACCGTTATCGCGATGTTCAAGTCGGTGAATTATTTCACGCCGCTGCTGGGCGCTTGGCTTTCTGACAAAATTCTCGGCCGGTATAAAACGATTTTCTGGGTCTCATTGCTTTACTGTCTGGGTCACGGCACACTGGCTTGCAGTGATTTTTTTGGGCCAGAAGGCAAGCTCAACTGCCTGTTTGTCGGTCTGACTTTGATTGCCTTTGGCTCCGGCGGCATCAAGCCTTGCGTCTCGGCTTTCATGGGCGAACAATTTCGTCCCGAGCAATCGCATCTCATGCAGAAGGCTTACGGCGCCTTCTATTGGGCCATTAATTTCGGCTCCTTCTTTTCCTTCCTCGTCGTGCCGTGGGTCAAGAATCACCACGGCTACAGCGCCGCGTTTGGCGTGCCGGGCATTTTGATGGCCATCGCGACGTTTATTTTTTGGCGCGGGAAAAAATATTACGTCATCACGCCGACCAATCGTGAAACCAAACACACCGGGTTTTTCAAGGTGGTTTTCACGACGCTCTTCAAGTTGCGCGAACCGGGTAAAAAATTCTGGGAATCCGCCCGCGTCCGCTTCACCGAGAACGAAGTTTCTGCGGCGCGTTCCGTGCTGCCCATCCTCTTTGTCTTCGCCACCATCCCGATGTTCTGGTCGCTCTACGACCAAACCAATTCTACTTGGGTCCTGCAGGGGGAGCAGATGTCGAATGTGAATCTTCTGGGGCTGGATGTGGGCGCGGAACAAATGCAATCGTTGAACGCGCTGCTCATCCTCATGTTCGTGCCCATTTTCACGCTGTTGATTTATCCTTTCATGGGCCGTTTCGCCTCGCCACTCAAGCGGATGAGTTATGGCTTATTTCTGGCAGCGGTGGCTTTTGTGCTCGTCGCGTGGCTGCAAAAGCGGATTGAAGCCGGCGAACATTTAAGTGTGCTTTGGCAAACGTGGCCGTATGTCGTCGTCACGGCGGCGGAGGTGCTTGTCTCTACGACAGGGTTGGAATTTGCTTTCCGCGAAGCCGCACCCGAAATGAAAAGTTTGATCATGAGCTTCTGGCTGCTCACCGTCGCCGTGGGCAACCTGTTTACGGCGTTGCTGACCGCTGCGTTGGCGCACTTGCCGCCGGGCGCCGCCAATGCCGGTTCCGCCTCCGTCAGCAGCGGACGCTTCATGCTCTATGCTTGGATGATGTTTGGCGTGGCGATTTTATTCAGCCTGATCGCCAGCACTTACCAATACCGCGACAAGGCGGCGGCGGCAGGAAAATGAATATTTAGTGCCCCAGAATTTTCTGCCACATCTCGCCGCCGTTCTGCCAGAAAATGATTGCCACACCCATCATCGCACCG
Source organism: uncultured Verrucomicrobia subdivision 3 bacterium (assembly GCA_903911825.1). Classification (GTDB taxonomy): domain Bacteria; phylum Verrucomicrobiota; class Verrucomicrobiia; order Limisphaerales; family UBA11358; genus UBA11358. The sequence goes on along the minus strand of CAIWFB010000064.1, from coordinate 5,946 downwards.
CCCGCCATGATTCCGGACGCGATGGGATAGGTGAATTCTTCAGCCTTGGCCGGTGATTTTTTCTGGAATCCGTGCGCAATCAGCGCGCCGATCAGAAACAGCAATCCGTAATACCAGTGGAACACCCACGCCAGACCAAAGGCGGAAGCGGAGGGTAGATATTTTTCCTGCTTGGGAAACAGCACGGGCAATACGGAAAATAAAATCCCCACCACGCCGCCGATGACGATGGACCAGATTTTCACCGGCGCAAGCGCGGCAAGTCCGTTGCTCAACGCTTTGGCGACGGCGGCCCACGTTTGCGCGGCCGGCGCGGGGAACTGTTCGCTGCCGATGACTTCAGGCTTATTCACGATGAGCGAAAAGGCAAACACGCTCACGACGGTGCCGATAAAAATACCGGCGAATTGGGCGAGGAACTGTTTGCGCGGATTCGCGCCCAGCAGATAACCGCTTTTCAAATCCGTGAGCAAATCGGCGGATGACGTCGCCGCGCCAGCGGTGATGTTCGCGCTCATGAGATTCACGTTCACGTTGCCGGGATTCAGTGCGCCGAAAGTCAATTGCGTCACTTTGCCCATCGCGCCGACGGGCGTGGTATCGGTTTCGCCGGTGACGCGGCAAGCGACGAGCGCGAGCGCGAACGACAAAATCACCGCCAACACACTTTGCCAATACGGCATCTGAAACGATTCATGCGCCAGCCAGGAAAGCGCGACGAGCGAAACCAATTGGCCGATGGCGAACCACGACATGGGTGTTTCAATCGCTTCCATTTCGGAAATGGCACTGGAGCGACGCGAAAATAATTTGCCGATGCCGCTGAACGCCGAGAGCGCCAAGCGCCATTGCACAAAAAATCCGAAGATGCCGGACGTGACCATGCATGAAGCGCCGAACCAAAGTGTCCATTGCACCACGTCGCGAAAGCCTGAGCCCGTGATGATGCCTTGCGCCTGCAGGAGTGGCACGAACACGCCCCAGCAAAGCGTGCCGCCGATCAACATGCTGATGCACACGCGCAAGCCGGTGATGGCTCCGGCGGCGATGAAAATGGGTTCCCAACTGAACATCACCGTGCGGCCGACCCACGCCGGGCCGAACACCACGGCGTTGAATTTGGTGACGAGCGCATCGCTGGAATACGGTGCCAGCCGCTTGAATAGGGCAAAGCCGTCGTGCCAGAAATTATCGGCCGCCGCGATTACGCCGGAGATGCCGAGCGCCTTCGCCGCGCGCATTCCTTTCGAGCCTTGCGAATGCAGTGCGCGCAACGTTTCGGCGGCGGCGACACCGCTGGGAAAACGCAGTTGTTCGATATTGATCATCTGTTTTTTCATCGGCACGGCCATGGTGACGCCGAGAATGGCCATGAAGAAAACCCACGCCAGCGTGAGCGGCACGGAAAGGGGATGACCATTGAGCACGATGAACGCCGCGAACGCGGAGACAAGCGTGCCGCCGGTGGAATAGCCCGCCGAGCTGGCGGTGGATTGCATGCAATTATTTTCGAGAATGGTCATCGGCGTTTTGACGAGGCCGATTTTCACGAAGGTCGTCCAGATGGCGTAAGAAAGAATGCAGGCGGTGATGGCCACGCCGATGCCCCAGCCGGATTTTAGGCCGATGTAAAGATTAGTGAGCGAGAGCACGCCGCCGAGCATCGAGCCCATCAGCACGGCGCGCCAGGTGAGTTGTTTCATCGAGTCGCCGCGCCCGCGATAAACCTGTTCGAACCATTGGCGCTGAATTTCTTCCGGCGTTCCGGTGAAGCCTTCGACGGGTAATTTAAATTCCTCGTCGTGTTTGATTGATTCCTTGAGCGTCGTGGGGGACGTTTCCTTCATGGCCGAAAGCGTCGGCAATCAGCGCCTGCGGCGCGAGCTTTTTTAGGCAATTTTGCGTAATTTAGTGACGCGACCAACTTCGACCCATTCGACGATAAAGATATTTCCGGCGTGGTCAAAATAGGCGCTGTGCGGGGCGACAAATTTGCCCGGCGTGAAATGATCGCGCGTTTGATCACGAATGCCGGCGTAGCCGCCGCCGTCGCCTAGCTGCGCCACCATTTTGTTGTTCTGGTCGAAGAGGGTGACGCGTGAATCAAGATCGGGAATCACCATGAGTTCACCGTGCGTATGGAAGTGGCAGGGGGCGCGTAGCTCGTCGGTGACGAAGTTGAGGTGCTGCCCGTCCAGCGAGAAATTCTGAAGGCGATGATTGCCGCGATCGGCCACGACCAGCACCGGCTGCGCGCCGCGCGTGTCCACCATCAAGCCATGTGGACAATCAGTCTGGCCTGCGGCTTTACCTTTGCCGCCGAAGCTACGGATGTATTTAGCATCGCGGTCATATTGGTGGATGAAACTTTTGCCGTAGCCATCAGCGACATAAAAATCTCCGTTCGGCGCGATGGCGATGTTGGTGGGATTGAATTCGCCGGGCATGGTGTAGCCGTTGCATTGTTCGGGCGCCCACTTGCGCCACAGTTCTTTTCCGTCCAGCGTGGTTTTGGCAAACAGATGGCGCTTGGGATCGCACAGATAGAAAAATTCTTCCTGGCCCTCGCGGCTCAAATGCAAGCCGTGCGCGCCGCCTTTATATTGTTTGCCCCAGGAGCGGATGAATTTCCCGTCCGCATCGAAGACCACCACGGCGTCCTCGATGGTCGCGCCTTTGCCAACGGTGTGCTTGATGTGAATGTGACCCTGCGCATCCACGGCCACGCCATGCGTGTTGCCATAGACGTGGCTGGTGGGCAGTTCGCCCCAGTCGTGGATGACTTCGTATTGATGCTCGCCCTCGCCGATGACCGGAAGTTTCGTGCCCGCTTTATCGCTCGCCAAAACGTAGGGTGCGACGGCCAACGTGGTGGCTGCGAGTGCTGATTGTTGGAGAAAATTCTGGCGGGAAAGTGGATTATTTTTCATGGTTTAAGAAATAGCTTTGGCGCGCGCGGCGATGCCGTCAATCAAAATGCCGAGCCAGTTGCTCCGCGCGAACTAGTGTTGGCAAAGCGGTTGTCGCCGTGCGACTGATTTGCTAGCGTGAGCGCACATGGCCAGTAACCGTTTTCCCCGTCTCCTTAAAATCCTCTCCGGCGCCGCTGCGGATGCGGAAGATGAAATTTTTGTCCTCGAAGGGCGGCTGGAAAAATTCGTGCATTTCTGGGCGCTCGTCATCCGGCAATTCATTCGTCACCGCTGCCTCGTGCGCGCTTCGGCGCTGTCGTATTCCACGCTGATCGCCTTGATTCCATTGTTGGCCGTGGCCTTGAGTCTCACCAGTGTCTTGCTCAAGACGCAGGACCGTGAAATTTTCCAGCACGCCGTGGAGCAGTTCATCGCCTCGGTCACCCCGCCGGCGAACATTCCCCAAAATTATCTAGTTCGGCCAACGACGAACTCGCCGGATAGCTTTCTGGTCATCGTGACCAATCGAGTAGCCGAAAACGGATTGACCAACCCGCTGGCGATAACCACTGAAAGCGTCACCAACGCACCGGAGGCGAGCGTGGTCACGGTCAGCGCCCAAAAAGAAATCGCCGCTCAAGTCTGGACGTTTGTGCAGAACACGCAGAGCGCTACTTTGGGTGCTACCGGCGTGGTGTTATTAATTTTAGTGGCCATCTCGCTCCTGACGCGCATGGAAGAGACCTTCAATGACATCTGGGGCGTGACGCGGGGCCGCAACTGGTTGCGGCAGGTGCAAGTCTTTTGCACCACCGCCATGCTGGGGCCGATTCTATTAATTGCCGCGTTGAGTCTGGCGGGCGGCGGTCATTTTCAGGCGACCAAGGAATATGTGTTGCAAGCTCCGGTCATCGGCAAGTTCATCTTTGAATTACTGCCGCTGCTGGTGTTGTGGATCGCGTTCACCTTGATCTATCTGCTGATCCCGAACACGAAGGTGAAATTTTCCGCCGCGTTCGTCGGTGGTGCGGTGGCGGGCACGCTCTGGCATTTGAACAACCTGTTCGGCTTCCTCTATGTTTCCGGGGTGGTGATGAAGAGCAAGATTTACGGTAGCATCGGTTTGGTGCCGGTGTTCATGATCGGGCTATATTTTTCTTGGGTGTTCCTGTTGCTGGGGGCGCAGATCGCTTACGCATTTCAAAATCGCGCGGCGTATCTGGCGGATCGGTTGGCGGATAACGTGAATCAACGTGGGCGCGAATTCGTGGCGCTACGTTTAATGACGTGCCTCGCCCAGCGTTTTCAAAATGGTCTGCGGCCCGCGACGTTGCTCCAACTGTCAGCGGAACTCGGCATCCCCAGTCGGCTCACGCAATCGGTGCTGCGCACCCTGGCGCACAAGCAACTGGTGACGGAAATCGCCGGAACAGATGTAGCGTTCGTCCCGGCGCGGCCAACGGAAAATATCCACGCTTATGATATTCTATCGGCGATGCGCACGGGCAATGGTCAGGAATTACCGTTGCGTGAAGATTCCTCGCTCGCGGAAATTTACGGCGAGTTTTCCCGGATTGAACAAGCCGAACGAGTGGCGGCCTCGGCGATTTCTTTGCGGACTTTGGCGGAGCGAATGCCGGTCGCCGTTGCATTGACTGAACCAAAAATCGTCATCGCCGCTGCGCCCGCGAAATTATCGCCCGCGTCCCCGGAACCGTTTGCGGCTGAATTCAGCGATGAAATTGAGGAGGCACCCGAGCCGGTCGCGCCAGAAATTCTTGCTGAACCCGTGAAACCAGAAGTCGCCTCTGCGGCGCCCGTGCGCCCGGCCCGCCGCGATGTGGTTATGCCGAGCGAAACTGAATTTCCGTTGTAGGCGTTATTTTGAGTCGAGACATTCGCGCACGGTGGAGGCGATCGTGGCGGAGGCGCTGGGCTTGGGCAGGTAAACAAAGCCCGCCACGGAGTTGATGCCTTGCATGCTGATCTCGGTGCTGTAGCCGCTGGAAATGATGACTTTGAGGCTGGCTTTCTCGCCCTTCAATTTTTCGGCCAGTTCCAAGCCCGTCACGCCTTCGGGCATGACCATGTCGGTGTAGAGCAGATCAATTTCGTTCCGGTGTTGCCGCCAGAGCGTGAGGGCTTCGCGGCCATTGGGCGCTTCGATGACTTTATAGCCGAGTTTACGCAGATAAATGCCAATGGGCCGACGCACGATGTCTTCGTCTTCCACCAACAACAAGGTGCCGTGACCGCGCGGTGAATGCGGATTGGTGGTCAAAGTTTCTGTGCGCGCCACCGTTTGCGCGCGCGCTGGCAGATAAACTTCAAACACACTGCCGCGCCCGGGCTGGCTGTGGACCTCGATCCAACCTTGATGTTGCTTGATGATGCCGTAAGCAGTGGGCAAGCCGAGGCCGGTGCCTTTGCCGACATCTTTCGTGGTGAAGAACGGCTCAAAGATCCGCTTCAAAGTGACCTCGTCCATGCCAGTGCCATTATCGGCGACGGAAAATAAAATGAATTTCCCAAGGCGCCGTTCGGAATGGTGCTTCACCGAACTGGTATCAAAATCAATCTGGGCGGTGGCGATGGTGAGGCTACCACCTTTGGGCATGGCGTCCCGCGCGTTCACGGCGAGATTCAACAAGACTTGCTCCAACATGCCGATGTCAGCGTCCACACCCGGTAGATTATTGTGGCTCTCGAAGAGGATCGTGATGTGTTCGCCGAGCAGACGGCGCAACATCTTGAGGAGATTTTGCACGACCTCGTTGATGTCGGTGGGGCGCACTTGCATCACGGAGCGGCGGCTGAACATGAGCAATTGCCGCGTGAGATTCGCCGCGCGTTTGGTTTCTGTTTCCAGCTCTTTAATGGCTTCGGCAGTCTCGACATCCAGCGCGGGATTTTCATGCTGTAAACGGCGGCTGAAAAGTGCGGCGGGGTCATGTGTGTGACGTGGCGGTTCAAAAGTGCGGCATCTTCATTAACAATGAAGCATGTATCGCAATATGGAAGACTGGGCTGAGAT
>CAIWFB010000063.1 GCA_903911825.1 uncultured Verrucomicrobia subdivision 3 bacterium | reverse complement strand
TGATGTCGCCGTGCTTTTCCTTCCACGCCCAGACGCGCTTGAGAAATTCCTCGCGGCCGAGATCGTGCCGGGATTTTTTCTCTTCCTTCTTGAGCTGCTTTTCCACCATCACCTGCGTGGCGATGCCGGCGTGGTCGGTGCCGGGGAGCCAGAGAACTTCCTTGCCGTCCATGCGCGCCTTGCGGCTGAGGATGTCTTGAATGGTGTTGTTGAGGACGTGGCCCATGTGCAGCATCCCGGTGACGTTCGGTGGCGGGATGACAATGGAATACGCGGGCTTGGCGGACTTCGGATCGGCGGTGAAGCAACCCTGCTTCAGCCAGAAGTCATACCATTTGTCTTCGACAGACTGTGGTTCGTAGGCCTTCGGAATTTCAGACATAAAAATCAATGAGTCGCCGGGTTGGTTTGAGGAGGCGACCGTCCGGCAATTTAGCAAATCCGGCGAGTCCGGCGCAATACAAGTGAAGTCGGATGGCAAGAAATGTTGCGTGTTCGCATCTAAAGTTGGTCAGGGCGCCGCCGATAACTGGATGAGCAACATCGGTTTTTGGTGTGGCAAGGCTATCATAATGAGTCTGAATCGTATTTCACCAACAGGCCGCGAAGTGCATTTCGCGGAGGAAGAAATCATCGTTAGTAAAACGGATTTGCGCGGCATCATTTCCTACGCAAACGACGTTTTTCTGCGCGTTTCCGGCTACACGGAAGCGGAGTTGATCGGCGAGCCGCACAATATTTTGCGCCATCCACAGATGCCGCGCTGTGTTTTCAAGCTACTCTGGGAAACAGTCAAGAGTGGGCAGGAAATCTTTGCGTATGTGCTGAATCTGTCGAAAGAAGGCAGCGAATACTGGGTTTTGGCGCACGTCACCCCGAGCTTTGACGCCACGGGCCACCACGTGGGCTACCATTCCAATCGCCGCGTCCCCTACCCGGATGCGTTGCAGAAAGTCATCCCACTTTACGCGCAATTGCTGGCCGCCGAAAAACGCGCAGCCAGCCCGAATGCCGGCACGGAAGCCTCCTTTAAAATGCTGACAGATTTACTGAGGAACAAGGGGATGGATTACAGCGAATTTGTTTTCGGCCTCTCGGAACACACCCGACTCACCGCCGCCACCGCTTGATTTATGAATGCTTTGCTCGAAGAACTGCCTGCCGCGACGAAAACCGGCAACGCCGACACCGGCGATGAATTGCGCCGTGTGACGGCGATTTGCGAACGGGCGGCGGCCGGTGATCTGGAGGCGCGCATCACGGGGTTTGAGCCGGAGAGCGAATTTGGCGCGCTGTGCAACTCCATCAACCACATGTTGGATATCGCGGATTCGTATGTGCGCGAAGCTTCGGCGGCGATGCGCGAGTGCAGTAACGACCGCTTTCACCGGCCGATTTTATTGCGCGGATTGAAAGGTGCCTACAGCCAAAGTGCGGGTGTCATCAATCAAGCGGGCGTCAAAATGCAGGAGAGCAGTCGTCGGCTAGCCGCGACCGCGCACCTCGCCCAAGAGACCGCCACCAACGTCACCACCGTGGCCGCCGCGTGTGAGGAATTGAATTCTTCCAACGCCGAAATTTCCCGCCAAGCCGCCGCTTCCGCCAAGCAAACTGAAAGCGCGGTGCAACAATCCGTGCAAGCGACCAGCGCGGTGAAAGAGTTGCACACGGCCACGAAGAAAATTGAGAGCATCGTCACTTTGATCAATAAAATCGCGGGTCAAACCAACTTACTCGCCTTGAACGCCACCATCGAAGCGGCACGCGCCGGGGAGCATGGGCGCGGGTTTGCTGTAGTCGCAAATGAAGTGAAAGAACTTGCTCGCAGCAGCGCCAAGGCTACCGATGACATCGGCAAACAGATCGATGGCATGCGCGCCACGGTCAACCAAGTGATGCAATTGATCGAGAACGTGAACGGCGCGATTCAGACCATCAATCAAGGCGCGGGTAATATCGCAGTGGCGGTCAAGGAACAGGTGCAAGCCGCCGACGAAATCGGCCGGAATATCTCGCAGGTTTCCGCGAACACCGCCGAAATTTCGGCGAATATCACCAGCAGCTCCGCCGTTAAAAATTAACGACGGAGACTGACGGATTATTTTTTCAACAGCGCGAATTCCATCGAATCCACCAGCGCTTCGAGGCTGGCTTCGATGATGTTTTCGCTCACGCCCACGGTGCCCCATTCACGGAGTCCGTTGGTGGAGGTAATGAGCACCCGCGTCTTGGCAGCGGTGCCGGTTTTGCCGTTGATGATGCGGACTTTGTAATCCGTCAGCACCACGGTTTTCAACTTCGGAAAAAACTCCACCAACGCCCGTCGCAGCGCGGCATCGAGAGCGTTCACTGGGCCATCACCATCGGCGACCGTGTGGGAAATTTTATCCCCCACCCGCACTTTGACGGTGGCTTCGCAGACGGATTCTTTCACGTCGCGGCGCATCGAAACGTGGTAAGTCTCAATGACAAAACGCGGGGTAAATTTCTGATCCAACGCCGCGCGGATGAGCAGCGACATGGAACCTTCGGCCGCTTCAAATTCATAGCCGTCGTGCTCACGCTGCTTGATGGTTTCGAGAATCGCTTTCAACTCCGGCGTTTCGTTCGTGAGCTTGAAGCCCAAGGACTGTGCTTTCATCACGATGTTGCTGCGACCAGCGAGATCGCTGATGAGAATGTTGCGTTGGTTGCCGACGAGTTCGGGATTGATGTGCTCGTAGCTAGACGCGAGTTTCTGGACGGCGTTGACATGCGTGCCGCCTTTGTGCGCAAACGCAGCCGCGCCGACCCACGGCAAACGCGGGTTGTGGCGAATGTTGGCGACTTCATCCACGAAGAGGGAAAGCTCTTTCAACTTGGCGAGCGATTTGGTCGGCACGCAGCTCTTCTTCATCTTGAAATGAATGAGCGGAATGGTGCTGATGATATTGCAGTTGCCGGTGCGTTCGCCGTAGCCATTCACCGTGCCTTGGACATGCACCGCGCCAGCGTCAATCGCCGCCAACGCATTCGCCACGCCCACACCGCTGTCATCGTGCGTGTGGATGCCGACTTTGCAATTCAATTTTCCGACCGCAATCCGCGTGATCGCCGCGATTTCATTGGGCAAACAGCCGCCATTCGTATCGCACAACACGACGAAATCCGCCCCTGCTTTTTCCGCTGCCTGCCAGGTGGCGAGCGCGTAATCGGCGTCTAATTTGTAACCGTCGAACGCGTGCTCGCAATCGTAGATGACGAACTTGCCGTGATCCTTCAAAAACTTCACCGTGTCGCCGATCATCGCGAGGTTTTCTTCGGGTGTGCAGCGGAGGACTTCCTTCACGTGCAGCATGGAAGTTTTACCGTAGATGGTGACGACGGGCGTCTCAGCTTCGATTAGCAAACGCACCTGATCATCTTGCTCCACCGGCACACCTTTTTTGCGAGTGGAACCGAAGGCTGCGAGCCGCGCATTTTTGAATTTACGCTTCTTTGCGAGTGCGAAAAATTCGATGTCTTTCGGGTTGCTCCCCGGCCAGCCGCCTTCGATGTAATGCACCCCAAACGCATCCAATTTTTCGGCAATTCGCAGTTTGTCCGCGACCGAAAAATTGATGCCTTCACCCTGCGAGCCATCGCGCAGAGTCGTATCGTAGATTTCCACTTGGGGTTTCATAAAAGACCGTAAAAACGGAGCGCCACTATCTCTGAATTCGTCGGCACTGGCAAACCGTAAAACCAGTCTAGCGGAAGCATTGCGCTTTGGCCCGACATGGCTAAATTCATGGCTATGGAAGAATTCGCCGACATCCAATGCCCATTCTGCGGCCAAACTTTTGGCGTGGCCGTGGATACCAGCATTGCCAACCAACGCTTCACCTCGGATTGCGAAGTGTGCTGCCGCCCTTTCGAAGTCAGCGTGGAATGTGATGAAGACGGTGAAATCGTCAGTTTGGACGTTTCTGGCGGCTAATCCTCAATTTCCCACAAGCCTATGGTGAAAGGCGGCAAGTCGCGCAACAGTAATGGTGTAAATCATTGAAAACAAAGACTTTTTAGCTACGCGCTGCCCCCGACTAATAACCCCCATGCTGTCAGACCATATTACGCTTGGAAAATAGAATTTAAGCCACTGATTTTAAGTGTTTTACAACATAAATTCCTCATCGCCGATTGATTGCTGTCGGCAGGCCTTACAGTTCAGGCCCGCGTGGCGGTGGAACACCCCCCCATACAAAAAACACATTAATATATCATTATCAACAACTTGAGCCATCAATAGAAAACAAAAAGAGGGTTGGCACCGAGCCTGCTAACTAAATCGTAGTTGATAAACAACTAACCATTAACAAATATGAAAAACACATTCACTAAGTTCGCAAGCGTCGCGGTTATCGCGCTCGCCCTCGTCCAAACCATCCAAGCCACGCCCATCCCGAATCCGGTAATCGGCAATATCGGGTTCACTGGCCGCGCTCAATTCAACACTGGTTCGGCTGGCTCCGCCACCGAAGTTTTGAACTGGGTTGCCCCGGCTGTCAACGGAACCACTGGTTCTTTCACCACGGTTGCTAACGGCACGTCTGTGAATTTCTCTCCGGCTTGGTTCTTTGTGACCACCAGCCCGATTGCTAATTTCTGGTCTGTCGGTGGATTTACCTTCCAACTTCTGTCGTCCTCGGTGACGGTTCAAGGTGGTAGCTATCCTAACGGTTTCGTGGTCGTGAACGGCACGGGCCTCGTTTCTGGCAATGGTTATGACACCACGGCTCTTTCTTGGAGCTTCACCTGCCAAGATCCGGCCACGACGTCCAACCCCCAGACTTTCACCTTCTCTGCCTCCTCGGCTTCCTTGCCGGATGGCGGTGCGACGGTAGCCTTGCTCGGCATCGCCCTATCGGGTGTTGGCCTGCTCCGCAAGAAACTCACGGCCTAATCCGTAAGTAATAATTCGAAAGTAAGGGCAGGGATTCGTCCCTGCCCTTATTTTTTTGTTTTGGCGTCAACGCCAACCGATTTCTTTACTGCTTTCAGGGCATCTTTCTGACAGCTTGACCGCATTGGCATTTAGTTTCACCCATGAATATTTCTCTCCTCGCCTTTGCCAGCGCTCTATTCTGCGGTGCGCTGGCATTCAGTGTTTTCCGCAATGAAAAGCGCAACTCGGTGCATATGGTATTCAGCGGGGGGATGCTCTTATTTGGTATTGATGCCGTCTTCAGCGGCCTCTCTTGGGAAAGCACCTCGATCAACGAAATCTTCATATGGCAATGCTGGCGCTTATTGACCTTCGCCCTTTTGCCCGGTGTCTGGCTATATTTTAGCTTGAGCTACAGCCGAGGGAATCAGCGCGATTTCTTATCGCGCTGGAAATTTATTCTCGGGGGAACGTTCTTGATTCCCCTCGCCTTGGCGGGTCTCGCCTACAACAGCCTAATCGTGCCCGTAAAAGACGCTAAGTCAGGCCAATGGATGCTCGGGTTAGGCCAATCGGGATTTTTTCTGACTCTTATTTTTCTGATTACGACAGTGCTAGTATTGATGAATTTGGAACGCACCTTCCGAGCCGCTATGGGGACGATGCGCTGGCGAATTAAATTTATGATCATCGGGCTGGGCATGCTCTTCGCGGTGCGGGCGTTCACCAGCAGCCAGACGCTGTTGACACACATTATTGACCCGCGCCTGCAGGTGGTGGATGCCGGAGCATTATTCGTCGCGTGCATCTTGATTTTGCGCTCCCTGTTCCGCGAAGGGCATTTTGAGATCAACGTCTATCCCTCCCATTCTGTTCTGCAAAGTTCCCTGACCGTTTTTCTCGCGGGAATTTACTTTTTAATCATTGGCGTGCTCTGGAAAGCGGTCACCTTTCTGGGTGGAAATACGGAATTTGAAATCAAAGCCTTCATGGTGCTGGTAGCGATCGTCGTGCTTACTGTGGTGCTACTTTCCGATCGCGCCCGCCTCCACGTCAACCGCTTTATCAGCCGTCATTTTCAAAGGCCGCTCTATGATTACCGCACCGTCTGGCGGAAATTCACGGAAGCAACCGCGTCATGCGTCAACCAAACCCAGCTTTGCCAAGCGGCCATTAAATCCGCGACCGACATTTTTCAAGCCCTCTCCGTCACTGTAAACGGCGGCTGAAAAGTGCGGCGGGGTCATGTGTGTGACGTGGCGGTTCAAAAGTGCGGCATCTTCATTAACAATGAAGCATGTATCGCAATATGGAAGACTGGGCTGAGAT
>CAIWFB010000062.1 GCA_903911825.1 uncultured Verrucomicrobia subdivision 3 bacterium | reverse complement strand
GACACCAGAAGATATTGCCACCTGTATTAAAGATTTTCTGGGTCGAGTTCACGGCGGTCATATAAAGCGGGGGGGTGGTAATGTAAGAAGGCAGGGCATTGAACCACGCGTCGCGGCCAGAGGTGGTGTTGTTCTGGCGATTGATATATTCCACGTCGGTAAGATCAAGCCAGCGCGGCGTGTCTTCGCTATAATCGTTGGGTGTGCCAGGCGTGAGGTCGGGAATCTTCGTCATCGGGAGCACTTGGTTGCTGTCGTCCACATACAACGTCTGGGCCAATCCCCATTGTTTGGAATTGTTGAGGCAACTGATCGCTTGCGCCTTGGCTTTTGCTTTGGACAACGCCGGCAGGAGCATCGCTGCTAGGATCGCGATGATGGCGATGACGACGAGCAATTCAATCAGAGTGAAAGCGAGGAAGCGATTTGGTTTTGGTATTTTCATTATGGCGAGGTGTTCCAACGAACGTGGATAAGTCTGCTGGCATGGTGTTACGAACGTGCGGAGGTTTTGTGACGAAGCGGTGACAAATGTGGTCTACAAATTTGCCTAGCGAGTGAGTTCACACAAACGTCACCTCAGCGTCATCTGGCTGACACGCGATTGTTGAGAATGTAGCTCGATAAATTTGAAACATTACTACCACGCCTCTCAACTCACTAAAATGAAACGTCTCTTCCTCACCACGGGCTTCTTGAGCCTGTTCACGCTCGCGGCACAAGCGTTACCGCCTGCCGTTTTTACTCCCGGTCGCGTCGCCGTCATTCGCTTCGGCGATGGCGGAACGAATCGCTGCCTACCGCTCGGGGCCGTCACCGGCATCACTAACTACTCGGCTTCCGATTTATTTGGCAGTCGCCAGAGCCAGATTTTCATTTGTGAATTTGATCCCACCGGAGCCAATCCCACGAATCCCACGGTGATTTTGCCGATTCCCACAAACGGCCCGGGCGCGTTGATGGTGAATGGTAACGCGGGCACGGAAGGTAACTTGACGTTATCGGACGATCGTAGCGTGTTGGCCTTTGCGGGTTATGCGGGCGATATTTTGTCCATCACCACCGGCGGTCAGACGGCTCCGTCCAACTTGAGCTACGATCGCGGCGTAGCTACGGTGGATGCCTTCACTAATTACACCACGGTATATCGCGGCACGAAATGGTATGGCACAGCCACGGGCAAAACAAATCCGCGCGGAGTCGCGACGGATGGCGCGGGGAATTTCTGGGGCTGTGGCAACGGTTATGGTAGTCTCTATTTCAACGCGAATACCGGCGATGATCCGATTCAATTTCAAAATATCGCCCTCACCTCTTGCTCCAAAGTCATCAATCACGTGTTGTATAACAGTGTGAAAGGTGCGGAGTCCGTGAACTTATATCCGGCGGGTATTTATACCTGCGTAGATTTTTACAACAATCCCGCGCCGCAGCCTAATAACGCATCGTTCCTCAAGCTGTATCTCAAAGCGGATTCCAAATTCACTAACTGCATCGGCTTCGACATCAACCCGCAAGAAACGATTGCCTACGTGGCGGACGACGGTAGCAAAAATCTGAACGGTGTCGGCGGTATTCAAAAATATATTCGCTCCGGTCTCGATTGGAAATTTGCCTACAACCTCGCTATTCCCGGCTATTTCGGTTTGAACAACGGCATCATGACGAACGCTGCCAGCACCAACACGCTCGTCGGTTGCTTCAGCGTCACGGTCGATTGGAGTGGCGCGAATCCGGTGGTTTACGCCACGACCTCCGACAGTGGCGTCAGCTCAGGCAATACTTATTACGGCAATCGTGTTATTCGCATCAACGACACCAACATCGTGCAAGACGGTTCTTCCATCATCATCACGACGAACATGAACATCCTGACGACCGTCGCTAAGCCGGGTTATGACAGCAATGGCGGTTTCCAGACGAACATCGTTTACAAAGCCGTCACGCTCACGCCGGATTTGCGTCCGCTCATCACGACGAATCCCGCGAGCTGGTCGGCTGCGGCCGGCGACAATGTCAGCTTCAGTGTGGTCGCTGCGGCGAATTACGCCTTGAATTATCAATGGCAGCAGAACGGCACGAATCTCGTCGGCGAGGTTTCCGACATGCTTAACTTGAGCGCCGTCACCACGGCGTTGAACAACTACGTTTACAAATGCGTCGTATCGGATTTCTACGGTTCGGTGACGAGTTCGGTGGCGACCTTGACGGTTACGCCCGCACCAGTTGCGCCGACAATTGCTTCCGTGCTGAACCTCACCAACTTCGTCGGCAACAACGTCAACCTCACCGCGCTGGTGAACGGCACTGATGCCAAGGGCGGTTATCAATGGTATTACAACAGCAACAGCCCCGTCAGCGTGGCGAATCAAGTGTTGTTGAACGACGGAGCCTCGGCGAATGGTTCCACCTTGAGCGGCACGGCTAATGCCACCTTGAGCATTCTCCAAGCGACCACCAATGACGCGGGTTATTATTCCTTGCTCGTGACAAACATTGCTGGTTTCGTGAACGCGAACGTCGTCAAGCTGACGTTGATTTATTCCAAGCCCGTCTTGGTTTCCCCGCCGCAAGCGATCACGACCTTCATCGGCAAAACCATTACGAACACGACTTCGACCTACGGTCAGTTGCTCTCCTATCAATGGTATAAAACCAAGAGCAACGGCACGACGCCGGTCGCATTGGCCGATGGTGTTGCGATCAGCGGTTCGACCACGCCCACTTTGGTAATCAGTGGCGTGGCGCTAACGGATGCGACCAACTACGTAATCGTGGTGAGCAATCCCGGCGGTTCGATCACCAGTTCACCTGCGGCGCTGTCTGTGTCGGTCGCTCCGCCGCATACGTTCGTGGCTTACACGAACCAGATCTACAAACAGGATTTCAATACCCTGCCCATTCCCGCCGGCAGCAGCGCTGAAGGTGGTAATCCGCTCACGATCAATTATGCCGTGACGAATATCCCTGGCATCGCGACGAACTTGAGTAATCCCATCGTGCTTGCCAACGGCAACGGCAACGCCGCGATTGTCGGCACCTTGAGCTACTCCGTGGATAATCCGTTGGACTTCGGCTATCCGGTTTTCGCCAGCGGCGGCATCGGTGGTTTTGGTCTCACGAACAAGCTGTCCGGTTGGTATGGCTGGTGCCAGAAGACGATGGTCATCTCCGCCACGCGCGGTGATCAAAGCCAGGGTGCGATCGTCAACAACGGTTTGAACTACGTTGCTGATGGAACTTCAATCGCAGGTGTTACCAATCGTTCCCTCGGTCTCGTAGCCACCACCAAGACCGGCGTGAACTGCTTCGGCGTCGCCCTCGTCAACAACAGCACAAATATACTCAACACGATCAACTTGAGTTACGTGGGCGAACTCTGGCGCAATAATCCGAGCCAGCAAGTGCTGCAATTCGGCTACGCCATTGATGCCGCAGGCACGGGTGCCGCGTTTCTGCCCAGCGTGACGGACGGGGCCATTGATAGCATCAACGGCAATGTGCTCTACAGCGTGACGGATTTGAATGTCGTTTTCCCGACGACCAATTCCACCACCATCAGCGACGGCACCTTGTCTGCGAACCAAATCAATGTGGGCGTTACTAACCTCGTCATCACCAACTGGCCCGCCGGTGCTACGCTCTGGCTCGTTTGGCAGGCGAATACGCTCGGCACGGCACAGGATGTGGCGATTGATAACGTGACCTTCTCCGCTAGCCAGCCTGTCGTAAATCCCCTCCTGCCCATCACCATCACGCCCGGCTCTGCCCATTTCACCGGTGGCGGTGCGTTGCAATTCAGCTTTACCAACGCCGCTGGTGTGAGCTTCACCGTGTTGGGTTCAACCAACGTCGCCTTGCCCATTGCGCAATGGCAGAACCTTGGCCACCCGACAGAAAGCCCCGCTGGCCAATATCAGTTCTCGGATACGTCCGCGACTAACCAGGCCAAGTTCTACCTGCTCCGCCAGCCGTAAATAGACTTCTGCAAATCGGCTGTAAAAAACACGACGGGCGGGTTTCTTCACGAAACCCGCCCGTTTTTTCGGCCAAAAAAGCCGGATATTTAGCGAAAATTTAGATTGACGGGTTTTTAGGCTCGAATAAACACGGTGAATAACTCGCCTTTTATTGAGCGTGTGGAGGCTAATTGATAATTGGCTGTCAACGATAATTTTGAAAAACCTTCGCCCTCGGCAATCGTCGGCGCGATGCGACCGCCAAAAATTTTCGGGCAGAACGTCAAGTGAATTTCGTCCACCAAATCCGCCCGAAACATCGCATCATTCAATTCCCCGCCGCCTTCGCATAAAAGCCGTTTTACGTCGTATTTCTCGTGCAGCCAGCGCATGGCTGATCGCAAATTGACTTGGCGTTCGCCAAAAACTTTCACCTCGTCCGCCAGCAAACGTAGTTGTGCCAGCTTTTTGGCCGAAGCGCGTTTTGTGGTCAGCACAATGATCGGGGAAAATTTCCTTTGGAAAATTTCTGCGGTTGGATCAATCGAACCACTGCCGCTGACGATCACGCGGAGATTATGCTCGCTTAATCCGCGTTGGACTCGGAGTTGGCCAAATTTTTTACCACCGTTGTCGAGAATGCTGTGCGAAATCTCTACCGTGCGCGCGCCGCACATCACCGCATCCGCCGTGGCACGGAGCTCGTAAAGATGCCGTAAATCCCGCGCACTGCCGAACGTGTGAACGGCACGATTCGCGGTCGCAATTTTGCCATCGGCCGTCACCGCCATGTTGACGAAAACGAAGGGCAATTTTGTTGCGCAATTTTTTGGTTTGGAATTCACAAAATAAGCATCGCATCGCCGTAGCTGAAGAAGCGGTAACGCTTACGGACGGCTTCGGCGTAAGCGGATAAAATGAGTTCACGTCCACCCGTTTTTTCGCCGGGCGCAGCGAAGGCACTCACCAGCATCACGAGCGTCGATTCTGGCAAATGAAAGTTGGTGAGCAGCGCATCCACGATTTGAAACTGGGCTGGCGGAAAAAGAAAGATATCGGTTTTACCATTGCAAGCATTGAGTTTTCCCGCGTTCGCGCGCGCCACCGTTTCGAGCGTGCGCGTGGCGGTGGTGCCCACGGCGATAACGCGATGGCCCGATTTTTTAGCTTCGTTCACGGCGGAAGCCGTCGCTTCGCTGACTTCAAATCGTTCCGCGTGCATGGTGTGTTCGGAAATATTTTCCACTTTCACGGGCAGAAAAGTTCCCGCGCCAACGTGCAAGGTGACGAAACAAATATTAACGCCAAGCGCACGAATTTTTTCGAGAATTTCGGGCGTGAAATGCAGGCCCGCCGTGGGCGCGGCGACAGAGCCAGCAGGCTTAGCAAAAACGGTTTGATAACGTTCCTGATCTTCGGCGGTTTCAGCTTGGCGTTCGATGTAGGGCGGCAGCGGTAATTCGCCAAGCGTTGCCAGTTCGTCGAACAGATTTGCCACGCCAGAAAACTGCAAGCGCCGATGGCCTTCAGCGTTAACGTCCGTGACGGTGGTGAGAATTTTCGTCGGTTCGCCAAGCCGATTCAGTAGGCAAATTTCCGTTCCAATCGGCGCGCGCTTGCCGGGGCGCATCATGGCCCACCAGTCGTTCGACGCGGTTTCTTCGAGCAATAAAATCTCAAATTTGCCGCCGGTCTTAGCATTTGTGCCGTGCAAACGAGCAGGAATCACACGGGAATCATTAAGAACCAGCACGTCGCCGGGCTGAAAATATTCCAGGAGATCAGAAAACTGGCGGTGGACGATTTTTTGGCTTTTTCGGTCTAAAACCAGCAGGCGCGAACCGTCGCGCTGGGCGGCGGGTTGCTGGGCAATCAGCTCCGGCGGCAAATCGAAATGAAAGTCAGCAGTGCGCATTCCGGCGAGCGTAACGGAGTGGGGCGGGGGCTGACAATTCACAGTTCCAGAAAATTGTGAATAACTTTTGATTAAATACCCGTTTTTGACACAGATTTCCATTGACGCAAAGTGGGGGACTATGGCTTAATCTGGGGCGTAAAGGGTTATTTAACCAATTGTATGAGCGGTTTTGGAAAACCCTGTGGATAAGATGGCTGACGCGTTACCAAGCAAAACGGTTTACAACTCCTGCTTTGAGCATGGGGTGGATGAGAAGCGTCGCGTCCAGATTCCGGCCAAGTGGCGGCCGGAAACAGAAGGCACGGAGCTCACCCTGATTTTCTGGCCGAAGCACAATGCCGGCAGTTGTCTGCGCGTGTTGCCGCCGACGGAAATGGCGCAATTGCTCGCAGATATCGATGCGATGCCGGCGGGTGATGAGAAGAAGGTTTTTTTGAAGCGTTTTATCGGCAGTGAATCTGCGCAAGTCACGCTCGATAAGGGTGGCCGGATTTGTCTGCCGGACGCGATGGCGACCAAGGCGGAAATCAAAGACAAGGCGATGCTGGTTGGTTTGCTCGACCGATTTGAGATCTGGAATCCGGCGCGTTATGAAAAAGTGAAGGCAGCGGACGCGGTGCTCGCGCACGAAGCTTTCAAACTCATGGAATGATTATGAATCTTGGAAAATTATTGGGCGCAGGCAAAAGTTTTTTTGGTGGCAAAGGTTCGCTGGCGTATCGCGCGAACAAGGGAATTTATTTGCCCAAGTTCAACGCGGCGAAAAACCCGTTCACGCCCAAAGCGGCTGCGCCAGTGAATGTCGGTGGGGCGACGGCTAAGCAGGTAGTCGCGCCGGTGTTGGCTAAAACGCAGAAGATTTTTACCCCGTTCACGCCTAAGCCGGTGCGGGCGACGGCAGGTTGGACGGCGCGCTTGAATCCGTTTCGCGTCTCGGAAATTCCGGTTTCCGTCCCGCAAAACGCGGTGCAAGTCGAGCTTTCGCTGGAAGCGGTCAAAGTGTTGCAGAACGATTTGTCTGATGCGGACATCGAGGTGGTGCCCGTGAAATCACGCACGGCGTCGGTTGAAGTGGAAAAACCGGTTTTATCACCCGCGCGGGAGGCGTGGGAATTTTCCGCCCGCGCCAGTTAACCATTAATAAGCCCAATGCGAAGTGTCCGTTTTCGTTCACAAACCAGTGATGGCGGCGGAGGTGCTGGCAGCGCTGAACCCGCAGCCGAACGGTCGCTACGCCGACGGGACACTCGGTGGAGCTGGTCACGCAGCGCTGATTCTGGCCGCGAGTTCGCCGACTGGATGGCTGTCTGGGTCCGATCGCGATGGCGTCGCGGTTGAGGTGGCGCAAGCGCGACTGGCGGAACAGTTCGCCGGACGTTTTGAAGTGCGGCGCGGAAATTTTACAGAATTTGGCGATTGGATTCCGGCGGGAAGTTGCGCTGGAGTTTTACTGGATTTGGGCGTGAGTTCGCCGCAGTTGGACGTGGCGGAACGTGGGTTCAGTTTTCAGAACGATGGCCCGCTCGATATGCGCATGGATCATCGGCAAAAGCTGACCGCCGCTGAACTGGTGAATGGCGAGGAAGTAGAAACGCTCGCAAAAATTTTTTGGGAATACGGGGACGAACGGGATTCGCGCCGGTTTGCGCGGGCAATTGTCCATGACCGCGCGTTGCGAAAGTTTGAGACGACGAAGCAGTTGGCGGATTTGATCGAGCGTTTAGCGCCGCGTCACGGTAAGAAAGCGCATCCGGCCACGAAAGTATTTCAAGCCCTGCGCATTGCGGTGAACGACGAGATTGGTTCGCTGAAGCGCGGTTTGGCGGAAGCGGTAAAAATTTTAAAACCGGGCGGCAGGCTTGCAGTCATTACCTTTCATTCGCTTGAAGATCGCGTGGTGAAAGAATTTGGGCGGGAACGAGCGCGGGATTACACGTTCCCCGGCGAAGTCGATGTGCCGGAAATGCGGACGCCGTGCGTGCCGGAATTGAAGTGGGTTTCGCGCAAAGCAGTCATGCCGAGCGACGAAGAATTAAAAGAAAATCCTCGCGCGCGCAGTGCGCAGTTGCGGGTCATGGAAAAAATTTAAGATGGCCAAGAATCGTAAAAATCAGGCGGCGGCAATCCGGTTTGCACCGGTGTTGAAAGTCGTTTTGCTCTGCTCGCTCATCGGCGGGTCGGCGATCGGTTATGTCTGGCAAAAAAACCAGATTGACCGGCTGGCCTTGCAGATACGCGATCGGGAAAAAGCGTTGGCGAAGCTTAAGCACGACAACGACAACTTGGGCCGTCAGGTGGAAGAATTGCATTCGTCAGTGAAGCTCATCCAGCGCGTGAAGGAAATGCAGCTCGGCCTTGTGCCGCAGCAGGCTGTGCAAGTCGTGCGCTTGGAAGAAATCTCCGTGGCTAACGCCGGGAATAATTTGTCACGTCAGTTCACTCAGCGGTCAGTGAACAGACTGACGCAGTAAACGCAGGGAAATTTTTGGGCCGCCGCTCGTGACGCCGTTGGTTGAGGAACCGATCGGCACGGGCGGCTGGCCTTTTTTTAGATGTCCAACCAACTCCAACTCAATCGTGCCAAGCTGCTTATTGTGCTGCTCGTGTTGGCGTTTGCTGGACTAGGCTTCCGGTTGGTGGATTTACAAGTCATCCGCCACGAAGACTTGAGTCGCAAGGCCGCGCAAAATACGCAGCGCGAATACGTTCAGGTTCCCCGGCGTGGCGATATTCTTGACGCCAACAATAATATCCTCGCCACGAGTGTCGCAGTGAAAACCATTTGTGCAGATCCTTCTTTGATTGGCGGTTACCAAGCCGTCGTGGCTCGTGCCATCGCTCCGCTGTTACAATTGGATGAGCCATCCCTCATCCAACGTCTGACCCCGCGAATCGGTAAGAATGACAAGGGCGAAACGGTGACGAATGGTTTGCATTATGTGCGTTTGGGGAAAAACATTACGGAGGAAACGTGGCAGAAAATTTCGGCGGCGATGACCAATCTCACCTTTGGTTTAGATGAAAAAAAACTCGCGCGCAGCGATAAAGCGTTCCTCCGTAATCTCCGCCAACACGCAATTTTTTTTGAGCCGGATCAGCTACGGATTTATCCGCTAGGTTCGTTGGCGGGACAGATCGTGGGCTTTCCGGCGGTGGAAGAAAAAAGTTTCAACGGCCGCATTATTTCCCAGATTGTCGGGCGCGATGGCGTGGAGCTTTCCATGCAGAAACAGTTGAGCGGCGTCGCTGGTTGGCGCTCGACGGAAACCGATCGCGCCCAGCGTGAATTAGTGGCTCTACGTGACGAAGATGTGCCCGCGCGCGACGGTCTGAATGTGGTGTTGACGATTGATACGGTCATCCAACATATCGTCGAAGATGCCTTGGCGGACGCAGTGCAAAAACATTCGCCCAAAGGGATTACCGGCATCGTCATGCGCCCGCGCACGGGTGAAATTTTGGCGATGGTTTCCCTACCGAACTACGATCCGAGCAAACCCAATACTATCAAACCGGAATCGCGCAATCGAGTTATCACGGACGTGGTGGAGCCGGGTTCAACCTTCAAAATTGTTGTCGTCTCTGGAGCGTTGAATGACGGCGTGGTGACGCCGACTGACAAGTTCGATTGCGAGCACGGCAAGTTCGCTTTCGCCGGCCGCATTTTACATGACCATGAGTCAGAAGGAATTTTAAGCACAACAGAAATTATCACCAAATCGTCCAACATCGGTGCGGCGAAAATCGGCATCAAGTTAGGCGAACAAAAACTTTTTGATTACGCATGGGATTACGGCTTTGGTCAGCGCACGGGCATTCCTTTGCCAGGTGAAGCACGGGGAATATTATACCCCGTTAAAAATTGGAGCAAAGTTTCTATCGCTCAGATCCCCATGGGTCACGGCGTGGCGGTCACGCGGTTGCAGATGTTGCAGGCGATGGCTGCCATTGCTAATGGTGGCAGCATGATGCGCCCCATGATTATTAGCCGTTTGCAGGAGCGCGATGGCAGCGTGGTGCAGGCCTATCGTCCCGAAAAAATTCGCCAAGTCATCAGTGAAGCGACTAGCAAACAGATGGTGGAAATTCTTAAAACGGTCCCCAAAAAAGGCGGCACGGCGGCAGAAGCAGCGCTAAAAAATTACGTTGCCGCTGGTAAGACTGGCACGGCGCAGAAAGTAGAAAACGGCACTTATGCTCAAGGCAAATACATCTCCTCGTTCATCGGATTTTTTCCAGCGGACAAACCGGAGATTTGCATTTCCGTGGTGATGGACGAGCCGCGTGAAGGCTATTACGGCGGCAAAGTTTGCGGCCCGGTTTTTCGCGACATCGCCGAACGTTGCGCGAGCTATTTGAGCATTCCGCCTGACCCCACTTTGATGACGAACGCACCAGCGCTCGTCGGTAATAAATCTTCTAAAATTGAAACGGTAGGAAATCCATGAACGAATCGCGTCCGCAACTGTTTGGTATGTTAGCCGGTCTTTTTCTGGCTGCTGGTCTGGTTTTTTCCGCCATGCTCGGCACGGCGGCTTGGGTAAAAATCAAAAATTCCCAATTCATCACCGTTAAAGGTTCGGCGCGAAAAAATATTCAATCCGACCTCGCCATCTGGCGCGGCAACTTTGTAGTGGAAGGTGAAAGTTTGTTGGAAGCACAGCATAAAATTCAAGCGAACCATACCATCGTCGAAAAATTTATGGGCGATTCCGGTATCACCAATTTTAATTTCACACCCATTTACATCGAAGAAGTTCGCGCTATGCAAAAGAGCGCGGACGGCTGGTCGCAGCAGCGCACCACGGGTTATCGTTTAAGCCAAACGGTGCGGGTGCAATCCACGGATGTAAGCCGTTTGGAAAGTTTGGATTCGACGCCGTTGGTGGAGCAAGGCGTCTTGTTCACTACTGAGCCGGCGCAATTTATTTATACGAGCGTTGGTGATATGAAGATTGAAATGCTGGCCGAGGCGACGAAAAATGCCCGCGCTCGCGCCGAACAAATCGCCAATAACGGCGGCAGCGGTATCGCTCAATTGCACGATGCGGACATGGGCGTCTTTCAGATCACGCCCTTGCACAGCAACGACACCAGCGGCGAAGGCATGAGCGATACCAGCTCGCGCGAAAAGACCATCACGGCGGTGGTGACAGCCACGTTTTTATTGAAATAATTTTTTGTGGAAGCTCGCTCTCTGAAATTTGTCGCGGACGCTTGCGCTGCAGAAATCCGCAGCGGTGCGGCGGACGCGTTGGTGGAAAATATCGTCACCGATTCGCGGGCGGTTAAGGCAGGTGACTTGTTCTTTGCCATCAAAGGCGAGAAGTTTGATGGCCATGATTATCTGGCTGACGTCGCGGCAAAAAGTGTCGCTGGCGTCGTCATCGCGGCGGAGAAAATTCCTGCGAAGTTGCCAAACTGTCCGGTGTTGGTCGTCGCGGATGTGCGCGTGGCTCTAGGCAAAGTTGCCGCCGCTTACCGGCGTGAATTTGATTTGCCGGTGATTGCTGTTGGCGGTTCCAACGGCAAGACAACGACCAAAGAATTGTTAGCTTCAGTGCTCAAACAAAAGTTCGCAACGGTGTGGAGTGAAGCCAGTTTTAACAACGACATTGGCGTGCCGACGACGTTGCTAAGATTGGATAAAACGCATCAGGTGGCAGTCCTGGAAGTGGGCACGAATCATCCCGGCGAACTCGCGCCGCTTGTGAAAATGGTCGCGCCCAAGTTTGGGATTATCACCGGCATCGGGCGTGAACATCTGGAATTTTTTGGTGATGTGGCGGGCGTGGCGCAGGAAGAAGGTGCGCTCGCGGAGTGGCTGCCGACTGACGGAAAATTATTTCTGAATGGCGACAGCGAATGGTCGGGAAAAATTGCGGCGCGGACACAGGCGAAAGTAGTTCGCATCGGCTTTGGTGAAACGAATGACTGGAGCGCAAGCAAAGTTCGTCTGGATAGTCATGGCACGACGTTTCAAGTCGCGGCTCCGCAGCCGGAATTAGGTGGCGAGTATCGCATCGGTTTGTTGGGTCGGCATCAGGTGACGAATGCGTTGCTGGCCATTGCGGTGGCGTCGGAACTGGGCTTGAGCCGGGAACAAATCCAGCGGGGTTTGACCGAATGCCAGCCCGCGAAGATGCGCCTGAATTTTTGGGAAGCTCACGGCGTGCGCGTGCTGGATGATAGCTACAATGCGAATGCCGATTCAACGCGCGCAGCGCTGGAAACATTGTGTGGTTTGCCGTTGCAAGGTCGCCGTGTGGCGGTCTTGGGCGACATGGCGGAATTAGGCGAACACGGCGCGGCGGCGCACGCAGAAATGGGTCGGTTGGCGGCGGATTTAAAAATAAACCAGTTGTTCGCCGTTGGCAAAATGGCGGCGGTCACGGCGCAAGCGGCTCGTGATGCCGGTTTGGCGCGCGTGTTTGAATTTGCTGATGTCGAAGGTGCAGTCAAGGCTGTGCAGAATTTTTTGAAAGCGGGCGATGTGGTTTTGCTGAAGGCCTCGCGCTCGGCGCGGTTTGAACGCATCGCGGAAACTTTGAAGGCGGGGAAAAATTGAGATGATCTATTATTTGAGCCAACAGATTTTGGATTGGGCGCACGGCAGCGAATGGGAAGCGCGGCTGTCGTTTCTGCGTCTCTTCAAATACATCACGGTGCGTTGCGCCGGGGCGGCGGTGACGGCGCTGGCTTTGAGTTGGTGGTTTGGGCCGAAAATTATTCATTGGCTGAAGGCGCAAAAATTTGGTCAGGAATACGCGGACATCGCGACGACGGCGGGCGCGTTGCAAAATCGCGTGGACAAAAAAGGCACGCCGACGATGGGCGGTTTGCTGATCGTGGTGGCGCTGGTGGTTTCGACGATGCTGTGGGCGCAGTGGAATGCGCAGGTGGAATTGACGTTGCTCTCAATTTTAGTGCTGGCGGGGCTGGGTTTTTACGATGATTACGCTAAAATTTTAAAGCAAAGCGGGGGCGGCACACCGCCACGCGTGAAGTTGATCACGCAATTTACGCTGGCGGCATTTGTGGGAATTTATCTATGGAAATTTCCGGCGATGAGTGAACTGCGTTTACTTGGTAGCAAGCACATCATCCACAGCAATCTGGTCACGGATTTGATGCTGCCATTTGTGAAATACCCGGTTCACGTCGGCGTCGTCATCGGTTTGATTGTGGTGCTGTTGGCGATTGTCGGTAGCTCGAACGCGGTAAATCTGACGGATGGTTTGGATGGTTTGGCGATTGGTTGCACGTTGATCGTAGGTTTTGTGTTTCTATTTTTTACCTACCTCGCGGGCAATGTGAAGGCGGCGATGTATCTGCAAATTCCTTTCGTGCCGGGCGCGGGCGAACTCACGGTTTTTTGCGCGGCGCTCATCGGTGCGGGGCTGGGTTTTTTGTGGTTCAATTGTCATCCCGCGCAAGTGTTCATGGGCGACACGGGTTCGCTCGCGTTGGGTGGAGCGTTCGGCATTGTCGCGGTGCTGATTCACCAACCGTTTGTGCTAGTGATTGCGGGTGGAATTTTCGTGACGGAAGCTCTATCGGTGATTTTGCAGAAGGGTTGGTTTAAATACACCCGACTGCGGACGGGCACGGGGCGGCGGTTGTTTTTAATGTCGCCAGTGCACCATCATTTTGAAAAAAAAGGCTGGCATGAGTCGCAAATTGTGATGCGCTTTTACATTCTATGCCTGCTCTGTGCGGTGGCGGCGTTGGCAACTTTGAAACTGCGTTAAGAAAAACCATGAAATACGCAAAAACATTGAAAAACCTAGCTTTGTTGCTTGCAAGAACGGGGCGCGATTGATAAAAATTTCAATCAGAGCGGCGGTGCGTCCGACAGTTAGCGGAGTAGATTCACGATTCCCATTTTCTGCTGGTTGTCAGGTTCGCATTTCACCCACGTCTGATTCCAAAAAGCCGACTAATTTAACGCGTCGCGAATTTTTTCGAGGGAAAAATTTGCGGCGACAAACTCAAATAAAACATTACCTCGAAAACTAAAACGCCACGGCACCCAACATCATGAATAATTCCAATCCCTTCGTTCCGAAAGGTTCTTTGCTCGACCAACAAAGCCAGCGCCGCTCGCGCTTGAAACTCGCCGTGTTCTGCGTGCTCGCCGTGAGCGTCACGGGCTTGACCGCGATGCTCATTCAGGGCTGCAAACGTGAAAAGCCAGCCGAAGATCTTTCCTCGATGATTGACACCAACACGCCAGTGTTCGCGGATACCAATCCGCCCGTGGCCAACACCAACATTCCAGTTTATCTGCCACCGGTTTCGACGGGCAGCAATGTCGCCGTGAATCCGTTACCACCCATCACGCCGGTTGTTGAAGCGCCCATCACCGAAGGCTCTGAATACAAAGTCGCCAAAGGTGACACACTGGAAAAAATCGCCAAGAACCACGGCGTGACCTTGAAAGCTATTCAAGCGGCGAATCCGAATGTGAAACCGACCAAGATGAAAATCGGTGACAAGATCATCATTCCGGCTGGTGGCAAAACTTCGGCGGAAGTGGCGCCGACCAGTGCCGCGCCTGTCATTGGTGAATCTTCCACGGAAACTTACAAAATCAAAGCCGGTGACACGCTGACCAAAATCGCCAAAGCACATGGCACGACTGTGAAAGCGATTCAAGCGGCGAACAATCTGACTACCACGAAAATTGCCGTGGGCAAGACTTTGAAAATTCCCGTCAAGGCCACCGCTGCGCCGGTCGCTCCTGTGACTCCGGCTGCCGTTGAACCGATGCCGTTGCCTCCCGTGACGACTCCGGCTCCGACAGTTCCGGCTCCCGTCAAGTAAGTCACGATTGGCGACTGACATTTTTTGACAACTTAAAATGAGAGTCGCCGTCACCACTTTGGCCTTTTGCGTCACCAGCCTCCTCGCGTTGGGGCTGGTGATGCTTTACAGCTCCAGTATGACGCAAGTCGGAGCGCATTATCTCATGATGCAGCTCCTCTGGTGTGCGCTTGGTTTTGTTTTTTGCGTCGTAGC
Organism: uncultured Verrucomicrobia subdivision 3 bacterium; assembly: GCA_903911825.1. GTDB lineage: Bacteria > Verrucomicrobiota > Verrucomicrobiia > Limisphaerales > UBA11358 > UBA11358. Next base: position 18,430 of record CAIWFB010000062.1, on the reverse strand, counting down.
AGCTTCGTTGGATTACCAGATTCTCAAGAAGAATGCCTGGCCATTATTCATATTGTCGGTGTTACTACTAGTGCTCGTGCTGGTGCCACACGTCGGTCTAAAAATCAATGGTGCCCGTCGTTGGTTTGACTTCCATGGCGTGCGTTTCCAACCGTCCGAACTCGGAAAAATTGCTCTCATCATCGCGCTTGCTTGGTATGGCGACCGTTTTCAGCGACGTATGAAAACATTCAAATGGGGCATCTGCGGCCCGATTCTGATCATCGCGTCAGTTCTTAGTTTGATCTTCGTGGAACCCGACCGTGGCACCACCATCTTGCTCGCGGCGGTGAGCGGTTCTATTTTGCTGCTTGCTGGCGTGCAGTGGAAATTCATTGTGCCGCCCGTCATTTTGGCCATCGCTGGTCTGGTCGTTTCCATCATCCACGATCCGATGCGCATGAAGCGAATTTTTAGCTGGCTGGATTTGGAAACGAATAAAGACGGCGTTGGTTATCAAGCCTATCAAGCGATGATTGCCCTCGGCTCCGGCGGTTGGAATGGGCTAGGCCTTGGCAATGGTCGGCAAAAACTCGGCTTTGTGCCGGAGCATCACACCGATTTTATTTTTTCTATTATCGGGGAAGAATTAGGTTTAGTCACCACGCTCTTGGTGGTCATCGCTTTTGTCGTCATTGCGATTTGCGGCATCTACATTGCGCTCCATTCGCGTGACACTTTTGGAATGTTACTCGCGACGGGAATTACCTTGCTGATCAGTTTGCAAGCCGCCATCAACATCGGCGTTGTCACCAGCGCGCTACCGAACAAAGGTTTGCCGCTGCCCTTCATCAGCTACGGCGGCTCCAACATGCTGGCGATGCTGACGTGTGTTGGAATTTTATTAAGCGTCGCGCGCCAAGCCGACCCGTTAAAAATTTCTGCTTCGGATATGGCTCCCGACGCGGTGCCAGTCAAAAATCCTTTTGCCGCCAAGGCGACATGAATTCTACCGATTCAGAAAAACCCTTCATCGCCATCGCGTGTGGCGGCACGGGTGGTCACCTCTTTCCCGGCCTTGCCGTCGCTGAACAATTGAAACAGCGCGGTTGTCGCGTGGGCTTGCTCATTTCGCCGAAAGACGTGGATCAACAGGCGGTAAAAAATATTTCCGGTCTGGAAATTTTCACTTTGCCCGCCGTTGGTTTGCAGAATCGCAATTATTTTTCCTTTCTCGTCAGCTTTATAAAATCCCTTGCCGCTGCGCGAAAAATTTTCCGCCAATACCCGCCGGCCGCCGTGCTAGCAATGGGTGGATTTACGAGTGCTCCGCCGATTATTGCGGGCCAGTTATTCCGCGCCAAAACTTACCTGCACGAATCTAACACCATTCCCGGACGCGCTAATCGTTTTCTCGCTCGCCTTGTGGACGTGGCATTTGTCGGTTTTCCGGAAACCGCCGCGCGTCTGAAAGCGCGCAAAACTGAAGTCACCGGCACCCCCGTCCGCCCGCAATTTCAGGTGCGCGATGCCGCTGAGTGTCGCGCGGCCTTTGGCTTACTGCCTAATCGCCCAACGATCCTCGTCGTGGGTGGTAGTCAGGGCGCGAGTGGCCTTAATGAAATGATTCTCGCCGCGCTGCCCTTGTTGGCCGCTAAAAATTGGCAATGGCTGCATCTGACGGGCATGAACGATTTTGAAAATGTGCGCACCGCCTATGCTGCTCACAAAATTCATGCTGTCGTTAAACCATTTCTTGCGGAAATGGATTTGGCGCTTGGTTCTGCCACCGCCGCCGTCAGTCGTGCTGGAGCTTCTTCGCAAGCCGAACTTGCCGCGTTACGCTTGCCTTCGCTGCTTGTGCCCTTCCCAGCGGCGGCAGACAACCATCAGTTTTTCAACGCACGCATTTTCGCTTTGAGTGGTGCAGCGCAAATGTTGGAACAAAGAGATTCCTCGCCCGAAAAAACGGCGGCTTATCTCACCAGCTTGGTGGAAGACGAAACTTTGCGCGCTAAAATGGCGACCGCGTTGGCCCAATGGCACGCGCCCAATTCCGCTGCGCAGATTGCCGAAAATATTTTGCACGCTGTGCTCAAAAAGACTGGCACGCCTACTTCGGAAGAAGATACGACGTTGCTCACGCGTGGTCAGCCGCGTCCGACTTCTGGGGAAGCCAACCGTAACCTTTCCGCCGCATGATCACCTTGGAAAACCCCAATCTGGCGAATGAACTGGCGGCTTGTGTTTCGGCAGACACCGTCATCCGGCGTGATGAACCGATGGCCAAGCACACGACGTTGCGGGTTGGTGGTCCGGCAGATTTTTACGTTGAACCCGCTTCCGAAGCGGACTTGGCGGCGCTCTTAAAATTCTGCGGCACACATGATTTGGATTTTTTTATACTCGGGCGCGGTTCCAATCTAATCGTTCGCGACGGCGGCTTTCGCGGCGTCGTGATTTGCTTGTCGCACCCGCATTTCAGCCTTGTGGCGATTGATGGTTTGCATATTCGCGCTGGCGCTGGGGCGCGGCAAAAGTCCGTCGCTGTCGAAGCCAAGCGCAACGGTTTGAGCGGTGTCGAATTTCTGGAAGGCATTCCCGGCAGCATCGGTGGCGCGTTGCGCATGAATGCTGGCGCAATGGGTGGCGCGACCTTTGACGCGGTCGAATCCGTGCGCCTCATGGATTTTTCCGGGGTGGTGCGTGAATTAAATCGTTCAGAAATGGCTGTGGAATACCGTTGCTGCGCCACGTTAAAAAATCAAATCGCGCTGGGCGTCACCTTCAAATGTAAGCCGGAACCGCGTGAAGCTATCGAAGTGCGCATGAAAGCTTACAACGAGAAACGCTGGAGCTCTCAACCCGCTGCGCCGAGTGCGGGTTGTATGTTCAAGAACCCAACGGCGATTGCTGCGGGAAAGTTGATTGACGAATTAGGACTAAAAGGCCGGCAGGTCGGTGGTGCTCGCATCTCCATGGAACATGGAAATTTTCTGGTGAATGACGGCGGCGCGACGGCCAAAGATGTGCTGGAATTAATCAGGATTTTGAAAGCTCAGGCCAAAGCAGAGCGGGGAATTGAGTTGCATCAAGAAGTTGAAGTGATCGGCGAGTAAACGTTGACTTGCGAAATGGTTGCGTTATGGTTGCGCGATGATCTCCATCACGATCAAAGGACTCTCCAAAGAAGCGCATCGCGAGCTTAAAAAGCGGGCTTTAACTCATGGCCGCAGTTTGAATACCGAAGCGATTGCTGTGTTAGAAGCGAGCACACGCAGCACGCCGGTGGATGCCCAAGATTTTCTCCGTCGCTTGCGCGCGGTTCGCTCCAAAATGAAAGTCAAGGCGACGGCGGCGCAGCTGGATCAATTCAAGCGTGAAGGTCGGATGTGATTGTTGCGGATGCTACGGTCATCACCGCTCTTTGTGTGGATGGCGACCACACAAATTTGGCGGAGCTAGTGATGGAGCGTGATCCGATTTGGATAGCGCCCGCTTTATGGCGGTCGGAAGTTCGTAATGCGTTGGCAAAGTATTTGCACCACGGACTGATGGGGATGGAGTCCGTTTTGGTTTCGTTGCACATGGCTGAAGAAGCGATTGCTGGCCGCGAATACACTGTGGATTCACGGAAGGTTTTAGAGCTTTCCGCCCGGTTTGATTGCTCGGCATATGACTGCGAATACGTGGCGTTGGCGCAGGATTTAGAGGTGACACTGGTGACGCTGGACAAGCAGATTTTGAAGGCGTTCCCTAAGATTGCCGTGTCACTGGAAAAATTTGTAAAAAGAAAATGATTCAACCATTGAACATCACGGTGATGCTCGGCGGACCGAGTGCGGAACGCGAAGTGTCGTTGCGCACCGGCGCGGCGGTCGCGAAAGCGCTGCGCTCGCTCGGTCACGCGGTGCATGAGCTTGACCCGCAGCAGCCGGGTTGGATTTTGCCGACTAAAACGGATGCGGTATTTCTGGCGTTGCACGGAACTTATGGCGAAGACGGCACGGTGCAGACGGAATTGGACAAGCTGGGCGTGCCTTACACAGGTTGTAGCGCGGAGGCGAGTCGCATTGCCTTTGATAAAGTTTTGACGAAGCAAAGCTGCATCGAAGCTGGTGTGCCCACCGCAAAGTTTACCACCGTTACTTCCAAAGAAACGCCGCTGCCAAAGAATTTACTATTGCCGCTGGTCGCCAAGCCATCACGGCAAGGTTCCAGTGTGGGGCTGCAATTTATTGATCGCGCAGAGCAATGGCCCGATTCGATCGCGGAAGCTTTAAAATTTGATTCTGAAGTTTTGGTTGAGGAAAAAATCGTCGGGCGCGAGACGACGGTCGGTATTTTGGATGGACACGTTTTGCCAGTAGTGGAAGTGCGTCCCAAGTCGGGCAGCTACGATTACCAAACTAAATATACGGCGGGCGCAACGGATTATTTTTGCCCCGCAGATTTTGATGCCGCCACGACTCAACGGATTCAGGCGGCGGCGCTCGGGGCGTTCAAGGCGATTGGCGGCCGTGATTATTCGCGCGTGGACGTGATGGTTCGCCCGGATGGTTCGCCGGTCGTTTTGGAAGTGAACACGTTGCCAGGCATGACGGAAACGAGTCTCTTGCCCAAGGCGGCGGCGGTTGCCGGTATGAATTTTGCCCAACTCTGTCAGCGGATGGTGGAGCTGGCGTTACTACGAAAATAAAATGTGGTTTAAGCGCGAACAAAAAAATCGGCGGCTAAGGCGCACGCATGTGCTGGACGTGAAATTGCGTTCAGATCAGGTGCGGGCGACGCGCGTCCGGCTTTTGTCCATCGCGTTCGCGGTGGTGTTCGGGACGTTTTTTGGGATCTATCTTTTGTGGCGTGCGGGCGAGGCGGTGCTGGATGCGTTTGTTTATCACAATGCCGATTTCGCCGTGCAGACGATTGATGCGCAGACGGACGGCAAGATTGCGCCGGAAGAAATTCGCCGGTGGGCACGCGTGAAACTGGGTGTGAATTTAATCGGTCTCGATTTGGCGGAAGTGAAACGCAATATCGAAATGGTGCCGGTGATCGAATCGGTTTCTGTGGAACGTGTTTTGCCGCGCACGTTGCGCATTCGCGTAACAGAACGCGATCCGATTGCACAAGTCAATCTACCGCGCGCCGATGCGACCGGGGCGATTGCAGTTTCGGTTTACCAGCTAGACGCGAACGGTATGGTGATGCAGCCGCTGGATCCGCGCGTGTGCTTGGTGCCATTAACGCAAATGACTTCAACGTTGCCGGTGATTGCGGGGATGAATGCGTTCCAAATGCAGCCGGGCCGACGGGTAGAATCACCACAAGTGCAAACGGCGTTGGCGTTGGTATCGGCGTTTGAACGGTCGCCGATGGCGGGCTTGGTGGATTTGCGGCGACTAGATGTTTCAGCACCTAATGTCATCAAAGTGTCCACAGAGCAGGGCAGTGAAGTGATTTTTGCGCTCACGAATCTGGAGCAGCAGTTCCGCCGTTGGCGCGCGATCTACGATCTTGGTTTACGACAGCAGAAAACCATCGCCACGCTGGATCTGGCGGTGGCGAATAATTTACCAGTGCGCTGGATGGTGGCCAGCACCTTGCCGGTGACTCAACCTAAAGCGGTTAAACCTTCAAAACCCCGGAGGAAAAATGTTTGATGATTCTAACATCGTCGTCGGTCTGGAGATCGGCACGTCGAAAATTTGCGCCGTGGTCGGCGAACAGAATGCCGAAGGCCAGGTGAACATCATCGGGTTGGGGCAGGCGCTTTCCAATGGCGTCCGCAAAGGCGAAATCTGCGATCCAGAAAAAGTGGAGCTGGAATTGCGTACCGCCATTGCCGAAGCCGAGCAGATGGCGGACGTGGAAATCCGCAGTGTTTATCTCGGTGTGACGGGCAACCATGTGCGCGGATTCAATAATCGTGGCAGCCACGTCATTGTTTCGGCGGATCGGGAAATTTCCGATGACGATGTGGAAGACGTCATCAAGAACGCCAAGGCCATCAATCTCCCGGCGGAGAACACGCACATCCATTCCATCCGCCAACATTTTCTCGTGGACAAACAGGCGGGCGTGACGAATCCCGTCGGGATGCTCGGCGCGCGGCTCGAAGTGGATATGCATGTGATTCACGGGAATGCGAATCGCTTGCAGAACGCCATTCGCCTCGTGCGTGCCACGCAGTTGGACGTGTCCGAAATTGTTTTCAACGGCATCGCCTCTTCGCTCGCGTTACTCACGCCGGAGCAGAAAGAATTGGGCGCGCTCGTCATTGATATCGGCGGCGGCACTACGGAATACGTTGTCTATTCGGATGGCGCGATTCGGCACAGCGGCGTGTTCGCCGTGGGCGGCGACCACGTTTCCAACGACTTGGCTTACGGCTTGAAAGTGTCCTTGATGAGCGCGGAAAAATTGAAGCGCGATTACGGTTCTGCCTTCGTGAAAGAGGACGCCAAGAATCAAATCCTCGAACTCAAGAGTGATCATGGTCTGGCCGTGAAGACGTTGAATTTGGAACACCTGCAACGCATCATGCACGAGCGATTGAAAGAAATTTTTGAGATTATCGCGCTCGACTTGGAGAAAAATGGCCTCACTGATTATTTGCGCGCGGGAGTTTTTCTCACGGGCGGAACGGCGCGGATTCCCGGCCTTGATAAATTGGCTGAACGCATTTTTCAGATGAACGTCACGCACGGCCACGCGGCCACGCTTGGTGGCATCACTTGCGCCCTCGATCAACCGGAGTTCGCCACAGCCATCGGCTTGGTGAAATATGGCTCGCTGAAAAATCGGCAAAAGCCCACGCAATCCATGTTTGGCTTCAAAGGCATGGTCACTCGCTTTCTCCAACGCCCCTAAATCATCATGGAAAATCCTGGATCAAACTCGCTCCTGGCCACGACGGAAAAACCGGTCGTGAAATTTTTCGGCATCGGCAATGCCGGCGTCACCATGCTCGACTTGGCGAGCACGCCGGAATTCGCTGGGGCGGATTTCGTAGCCGTGAACACCGATGCGAATTCGCTCGCGACGTGTAGCGCGACGGTAAAATTCCATCTGGAAAATAAATTGCTGCGCGGCCTCGGTTCTGGCGGCGATGCGGAACGCGGTAAAGCGCTTGCGGAAGAACAATTTTCCAATCTCAAAGCCGCTTGCGAAGGCGCAAATGTCGTTTGTATTCTCGCTGGTCTTGGTGGTGGTGCGGGCAGTGGCATCAGCCCTGTGCTTGCGCGCGCGGCGCGGGAAGCCGGTGCGCTGGTGCTGGCGTTCGTCACGTTGCCGTTCGAGTGCGAAGGCAATCGCCGCGAGCAACAAGCGCAACAAAGCCTGGAGCAGCTTAAATTATCCGCCGATGGAGTCATTTGTCTGCCGAGCCAGAAAGTGTTTCGGCTCATTGATGAGAACACCAGCCTTCTGGAAACCTTCCGCGTAACTGGCGGTTTGCTCATCGAAGGTTTGCGCGGCGTGTGGCAGTTGCTTACGCGGCCCGGCCTCATACAAGTTCACTTTGCCGATGTCTGTGCGCTTGTCCGTGATCGTCACGCGGAAAATGCTTTCGCGTTCGTCGAGGCCTCCGGTGCGGGTCGCTCACGGGAAGTGGTGGAAAAAATTCTCGCGCATCCGCTGCTTGACGAAGGTCGCTCGCTCGCCGAATCCGACGCCGTGCTCGTCAGCCTCACTGCTGGCAAAAGTTTAACGATGGCCGAGGTCAATCGCGTGATGTCCGAAGTGAAACGCCAATGCGGACGCGCCCAGATCATCATGGGTGCAGCTATTGATGCGTCGCTTGGAGAAAAATTATGCGTTGCTCTCATTGCGGCCAAGCAGAGTGCTGCGCCCAAGGCCGAAGAAGTTTCCCGCACCGCCACCGCGCGCGGTGGAATTTCGCTCACCGCCACGAATCAGGCGGAAACCATCCAACCGCGGCTCACGCGCACGCGGCGGCCCGGCGCAAAACTGGTGCAGACGCAATTACCACTCTCCATCGTTTCCAAAGGTCGCTTCGACAAGAGCGAGCCGACGTTGCATCAGGGTGAAGACCTCGACGTGCCGACGTTTCTCCGGCGCGGCGTGGTGATGAATTGAATCGGTTTTCCTGCGGATAATTTTTTATTCAAGCCGCAGTTTTTCCTCCGGTAAGGAACAGAAACTTCTAGTTCAGTAGGAGAGTTTCACCCCCTTGGTTTTGTAGGGTAGAGACTTTCCACTGGCTGCCTAAAATAGGTTTCTTCACTCGGCCGATTTGCTGATTTACGTTTAATTACGCCTGTGAAAGATTGCTTGTATGAAACAAAAGTTGCGTTTGATTTGCTTGGGCTGCTGGGCGGCATTGGTCGTCCCGCTGCTGCACGCTGACAATATCCCCGACTTGTTCCTCCATGACGGACTCTCGCTGAACGGCGAGTGGAAGAGCATCATTGATCCCTACGAAACCGGCTTCTACGACTACCGCCGGGAGCAGCGTGATTTAGGCAAGAATCCTTCCCGGTCCGAGACGTTTTATTTGGACGTTAAACCCGCCGATGCGGGCGAGCGCGTGGAGTATGATTTTGATACTTCGCCCACGCTCAACGTTCCGGGTGACTGGAATACGCAGCGCCCCGAACTATTGTATTACGAGGGCAGCGTGTGGTATCGCCGGAAATTTGATTGCGCCGCCCTGGGACAAGCGGAGCGCGCATTTATCCGATTTGGCGCGGTGAATTATCGCGCAGACGTTTACCTCAATGGTAAAAAACTCGGCACTCACGTAGGCGGCTTCACGCCATTTTCATTCGAGGTGACCAAATTTCTCAAAGCGGGTGCGAACTCGCTGGTGCTAAAAGTGGACAACAAGCGGGCTAAAGACGCCGTGCCGACGTTGAATACGGATTGGTGGAATTATGGTGGCATCACGCGGGAAGTGAAATTAGTCGTCGTGCCGAAACAATTCATCGCTGACCACCGGCTGGTTTTAGATTCGGAAGCGACCAAAGTAATTTCTGGTTGGGTGCAGATTGCCGAAGCCGGAGCCGGTGAAGCCGTGGAGTTGGTGATACCTGAATTGAAAATTAAATTGTCCGCGCTTACGGATGTCGCGGGCCGGGCGACATTTCAGTTCACTCCAGATAAACTGAAGTTGTGGAGTCCCGAGACACCCAAGTTGTATGACGTGCGCATCATTCATGGCCAAGAGCACCTCACCGAGCCGATCGGGTTTCGCACCGTGCGCACGCAGGGAAAACAAATTTTATTGAATGGAAAACCCGTCTTTCTCCGCGGCATCTGCATTCATGAAGAATTTCCGTTGCACGGTGGCGGGCGCGTGAATACTGCCGAAAAGGCTCGTCAACTGTTGCTGTGGGCGAAGGAGTTGGGCTGTAATTTTGTGCGCCTGGCGCATTACCCGCACAGCGAAGCCATGACGCGATTGGCGGACGAACTTGGGCTGATGGTCTGGTCAGAAGTGCCGGTGTATTGGACGATTGACTGGACGAATGCAGCGACCTACGAAAACGCGCAGAGCCAACTTTCTGACAACATCCAGCGCGATGCCAACCGCGCCAGCATCATCATCTGGTCGCTGGCTAACGAAACCCCGGTGAGCGAAGCGCGCACCAAATTTCTCTCCCAGCTTGCCGCCCAGGCGCGTTCGCTCGACACCACGCGTTTGTTGAGCGCCGCGATGGAAAAGACGGCCAAGCCCGGTGCGCCCAACGTAATGGTGGTGCACGATCCGTTGGCGGAAATCGTGGATATCGTCGCTTTCAATCAATACGTCGGCTGGTATGATGGGCTGCCGGATAAGTGTGGCAAAGTGTCTTGGGAAATTCCCTACAATAAACCGGCGTTCATCAGCGAATTCGGCGGCGATGCGCGCCAAGGCTTGCACGGCAACAAAGATCAACGCTGGACGGAGGAATTTCAGGCCGACCTCTATCAGCAGACCTTGCCGATGCTTGATAAGATTGATGGCTTGGCTGGTTTTACGCCGTGGATTCTCGTGGACTTCCGTTCGCCGCGCCGCGTGTTACCGGGCATTCAAGATGGTTTCAATCGCAAGGGCCTCATCTCTAGTGAAGGCGTGAAGAAACAGGCGTTTTCCGTATTGCAGGAATATTACCACAAACGTGCCGAGGCAGCCGCTGCACAGCCGAAATAATTCTTGCTGATGAATTAAATCAGCCTCACAGCCTTCAGATAATTAAATTTGATTGCCTCCGTTTCAGCGGTAACTTTTGCGGCGTGAGAATCATTGCTTCAATTACCGCGATGCAACAATTGGCGCTGCGCTGGAAAAGCCTTGGCGTGAAAGTCGGGTTTGTGCCGACGATGGGTTATCTGCATGCGGGCCATTTGAGTCTGGTTCGAGAGGCGCGCCAACGCGTCGGCAAACGCGGCGTCGTCGTCGTGAGCATTTACGTCAATCCCACGCAGTTCGCGCCGACGGAAGACCTCGCCAAATATCCGCGCGATCTCAAACGTGATCTCAAACTTTGTCGCGCGGAGGGGGCCGATGTCATCTTCACGCCAAGCGATGTGGAAATGTATCCGGGCAAAGCCGCTGGCTATTACAGCACCTACGTCGTGGAAGAAACGCTAGGGCGCGTGATGGAAGGCGCGTCGCGCCCGACGCATTTCCGCGGTGTCACCACGGTGGTAGCCAAGTTATTCAATATCGTCTTGCCGGACGTTTCGGTGTTTGGCCAAAAAGATTTTCAGCAAGCCGCCATCATTCAACGCATGGTGGCCGATTTGAATTTTCCCGTAAAAATTGTTATTGCCCCGACGCATCGCGAAGCGGATGGCTTGGCGATGAGTTCGCGGAATAAATTTCTCGATGCGGAACAACGGTCGCAGGCGGTAATTCTCAGTCACGCACTGCAAGCGGCGAAAGCGGCGGTGGCGAAGAAATCCATTTCCGCCGCGAAGCTGAAAAGTGATCTGCAAGCATTCTTCACCGCCGCACCGCTGGGGCACCTAGACTATGTGGAATTTTTTGACCCCAAAACCTTGCAGCCCGTGACGCAGGTGAAACGCGGCGCGCAGATGGCGTTGGCGGTTTACTTTGGTAAGACGCGGTTGATTGATAACGCCCAACTTTGAAATGAAACAATTCGATTACATCATTCTCGGCAGCTGGATCGCAGGTTTGACGTTTGCGTTGCAGGTGGCGCCGCGTGGGCGCGTGGCCATCGTCACGAAAAAAGATCGCGCGGAATCGAATACGAATTACGCGCAGGGCGGCATCGCATCCGTGACGAGCAAGGAAGATTCCTTTGAGTCGCACGTCAGCGATACGCTCACGGCGGGCGCGGGCTTGTGCAACGAAGCGGTCGTCCGCACGATTGTCACGGAAGGGCCAGCACGCATCGCGGAATTGATCGCGCTGGGGATGAAATTTTCCGAGAGCGAAGTGCGCGATCAACGCGGCGACAAGCAGCTGGATCTGGGTCGCGAAGGTGGCCATTCCGAGCGCCGCATTCTGCACGCGAAAGACGTGACGGGTCGGGAAATTGAGCGCGCGTTGCTCAACGCGATTTCCCAGCAGCCGAACATCCAGATTTTTGAGAATCATCTGGCGATTGATTTGATCACCAGCCAGAAGCTGGGTTACGTCGGCGAGAACAGTTGTCTCGGCGCGTATGTGTTCGACAAAAAATCCGGTCAGGTGGAAATTTTTTCGGCGCCGGTGACCATTCTCGCGACGGGTGGTTGCGGCAAAGTTTATCTCTACACGACGAATCCCGACATCGCGACGGGCGACGGCGTGGCGATGGCGTATCGCGCCGGAGCGAGCATCGCAAACATGGAATTCGTGCAGTTTCATCCGACGTGTCTCTATCATCCGAAAGCGAAATCGTTTCTGATCAGCGAAGCGGTGCGCGGCGAAGGCGGCATCTTGAAATCACTGGCGGGCCGGGAATTCATGGACAGCGTGCATCCGTTGAAATCGCTGGCGCCGCGTGACATCGTGGCGCGGGCGATTGATAGTGAGATGAAAAAATCCGGTGCCGACTGTGTGCATCTGGACATCACGCACAAGCCAGCAAAATTTATCATCGAACGTTTTCCAAACATTTACGAAACGTGTTTGCGCTACGGCATAGACATCACGAAGGAGCCGATTCCCGTGGTGCCAGCCGCGCATTATCAATGCGGCGGCGTGGTGACGACTATGGATGGCGAGACAGACATCGCCGGGCTTTATGCCGTGGGCGAAGTGGCTTGCACGGGCTTGCACGGGGCGAATCGTCTGGCGAGCAATTCGCTTTTGGAAGCGATGGTTTGTGCACATCGCGCCGCTGTGAAAATTCTCACGGCACCGCATTTAAAATCCGACCTGAACATTCCGCCTTGGCAATCCGGGCACGCGACAAACGCTGATGAACTAGTCGTGGTGTCACACAACTGGGACGAGATTCGCCGCTTGATGTGGGATTACGTCGGCATCGTGCGGACCAATAAACGGTTGCAGCGCGCGCAATCACGGCTGGCCAATCTGCAACAAGAGATCCAGGAATATTACTGGGACTTCAACGTGACGGCGGATCTGCTAGAACTGCGCAACATTGCGACGGTGGCGGAATTGATCGTGCGTTGCGCGTTGCTGCGGCCTGAAAGTCGCGGTCTGAATTACAATCTGGATTTTCCAGAATTGAATCCCGAATGGGCCCAGCGCGATAGCGTGGTGCGCCGAGGAAATTAGCTTACGGCACTAGCAAACGGTAATAACCCTGCGGCCAATTCGTGTTGGGGGCGTTACTGAAATTGAAATTGCCATTGGCGTCGAACTGGTTCGTCAGCAAGCGCAACCAGTTGACTGCGGGCGTGGAGATATTGGACGCGCCGAGGAGATAATAATTTGCGTTGGCAACTCCGCCGGTGCCGGTGAGCGATAGCCCGTTGCCTGCGAACGTCAGGGAGCCGATCACCGGCTTGCTGGTGATGATCACCGAAAGAGTGCCATTGGTATTGAGGCTATTCGTGTTCCAGCCAAGACCGGCAGGCAGCGGGGGTAAAACCAGATTGGCGAAAGTGCCGCTGTAACTCGCGGCATTGAAAAGTTTGAAGCTGTTACCCGCCGTGAGCGAGTTGGTGCTGAGATTCGTTACAATCAGCAGGCCACCGTTCGTGAGCCCGCCGAAAACTCTGACCACGTCATTGGTGAGCGGGTTTTTGCTGATCTCAAAAAAGTTGGTGCAGCCCGCTCCGAGCGTGAGCGATTGGTTGAAAGTCAGCGTGCCGATGGAGCCGCCGGGCGCGAGTCTCGCGCCAGAACCAATGGTGAAATTACCATTCACGGTGCCAAAGCCGGAAAGCGTTTTGCCGCTCGTCAGGGTCATGGCTCCGCCAGTCGTGCCGCTGACGTCGAGGAGCGCACCGGCGGCGAGGTTGATATTGGTGGAATTTGCGATGGCACCGGCGTTGGTCAGAGCCAGCGTTCCCGCTTCAATCGTGGTAGCACCGCTGAATATGTGAGCTTTGCTCAAAGTCAAAATTCCCGCGCCGCGCTTCGCCAGGTTTCCTGCGCCGCTGATGATGCCAAAATTTGTGTCGGTGATAACGTCGCTGCGGTTAAAAGCGAGCGTGGCGTTGTCCGTGATTGCGCCCGTGCCGATAGTTCCCGCCGTGCCGCCACTGCCAATCTGCAACGTGCCCGCACTGATGGTGGTCGTGCCGCCGTAGTTGTTCGTGTTGCCGGAGAGCGTCAAGGTTCCTGTGCCGACCTTGGTAAGTGAGTTGCCGTTGATGCTCCCTGCATAAGTGGAATCCAGATTCTTCGCGCCGATGGTCCAAGCGGTGCCAGTGAGATGTGAGTAGGTTCCGCCGGTCAATGATCCGAATGAAACAGCCGCGCCCGCCGTGATGTGGTAGGCGTAAATGTAATCAGCCAAATTCACGCTGGCATTAGCGTAGCCCGCTGAGTTGCCGATGCGAAAATCGCCACCGGCGCTGTCGGTGCCCAGATTAAGTTGACCGGTAAAAGCCGACCAGTTCCCATCCAATTCAGTGCGGACGTAATAGACGTTGAAGTTTAGGGTGCCGCCGCCGGTGAGCGTGCCGTAAAGATTGACGCGGTCATCGCCGTAAATCGTGGCAGTCGCATTGGTCGGGACGATGACGTTCCAATAACAAGTATCGTAGCTGCCGCTGTCGCTGAACATCGTGAGGGTGGCGTTAGAAATCGTGATAGTGGTGTTACCGTTGCCACCGGGGCCGACGCCCAAGCCGTATTGATTGGCCGTGCCGCCGCCGAGAGAAATATTGCCGCCCAAAATATAAGTCGGGCCGGTGAACGTATTGTTCGCACTCACGGCCAAGGTGCCCGCGCCGGTTTTTTGCAAAGTGCCGCTGCCGGTGATGATGCCCGCGATAGTTACTTGGTCAGTGCTATTCGTGACTTCAAGCGTGTTGAGGCCCGCGTTGATCGTCAGTCCACGATCCGTGTAGGATTCTCCAGTCACTCGCAGAGTCGGGCTGCCGGATAACACTAAATTCGTCGAGCCGCCGGGAGGATTTCCCAACGGACTAGGGTAGCCGATCGCATCCAGTTCTGAAACCACCAGAGTGCCGCCCGCCAAAATAGTTTTGCCCGTGAAGGCATTGTTCAACGCAGAAATAGTGAGCGTGCCGGTATTCGTTTTCGTCAAGCCACCCGTGCCGATGAGGTCGCCGCTACCAGTTAGGACGTAATTATTGGTCGCATCCACCACGAGGCCGGCGCAGATCAGATCGCCCGCCAGTGTGACCGTTGGATTCGTCGCGCCCGTATTATCGAAACGCACCGTGTCGCCTGGAGCGAACTGGTCTTTGGTGACCCCGTTCAGCCAATTGCTGGTGGTTAGCAAATCCCACGTGTTGCCGCCGCTGCCGCCCGTCCATGTTAGCTGCGCTGGCGCGCGAAAACTTTTGATCACGAGCGCAATCTGGCCCGGTGGATTCGTCAGCGTTAAGGGAACTCCCGTGAGGCCGGACACCGTAAAATTATTCAGGCTGCCGCTGAACGTGCCGGAATAATTGATCAGCGGATAAATACTGCCGGGCGGCAGCGTCGCGTTGAGTTTACGGATCACGAAGGTGTTGGTGCCTGTCACGGTCAGGTTGCCGTTGATGACCAGCAAGTCATTCGTTTTCACTGTGCCGGTCGCGTCATCGGATAAATCAAAATCATTCAACGTGCGGCCCGACAGCGTCACAGTGTTGGCGATGGTCAGAGTGCCCGGCGAATTCGTTCCCTGTCCGGGCGAAAAGCCTGCGCCTTCGTTCAACCCAACGGGCGAACTCACCAACCCCGAGCCGCCGAGCCGACCATCGAGCCAGATGCCGCCGCGCACCGTGACCGGTGAATTGGCCAAAGCCCCGTTCACGATGAGCGAACCTTCACCCACCAACGTAGGGCCGGTGTAAGTATTCGTGCCGTTGAAAAATAATTTCCCCGCGCCCGCCTTAGTTAATTTCATCGAACCCGTCAGAGAGCCATTTGTGCCATCGAAGGTGTAATTTTTTGGCGAGTGAACCGTGACCCAAGCGGGCGAAAGCGCGCCGTTCAGTGCGACGGTGGTGTTCGTGCCGGTCGCATCAAAGAGCACCGTGCTGCCGGAACTGTAGGTCGTGGCCACATTGTTGGAGATCCACAGATTATTCGTGAACCAGTTCGCGCTGGCCATATCCCAAGTGTTGGTTCCGTTGCCGCGCCAGACGAGGCGCGCATCGGAAACGGGCGGCGGCGGCGGCGGCGGCATCTGATAACCAAGAAAATAATCCACGTAGCTAGCTTGATAATAGCCTTTGAAAGTGGATTGCACGCGGTATTGCGGGTTTTGCATCAAACAGTAAAGCCGGTTAGTCGCCGTCAACTTCGTGGTGTAGATGCGCATCGAATTATAGTCGTTCGCGATGACGATGAATTCCTCGCGCCAGTCGCCGAGGATATCGCCCCAGAAAGCCGCGCGCCCGCCGTAAGCTTGATGGCAGCCGCCGTCTTCATTGTAGAGCGTGTAGAGTCGGCCCGAGGTGCCGGAAACGGGATCGAATTTATTGATGACGGGATTTAACGCCCCGCTGCCCGCGCCGTCTTCGAATTCGCGCAGCACATCAGCGTCCCACCAGATGCCCTCGGGTGCCCAAACGTTGTTGGCATAAATTTGAGTGCCTTTGGCGTCAAAGATTCCCGGCTGGGTGGAATACATCTCGCAGCCGCGTGTGTTTGGCGTGATGTCCGCCGTGATGCCCCGGCCCACATCAGTGATAGAGGCCGAATACCATTTTTTGAACAGTTGGCCGCTGCCGAGATCTTGCAGCGACGTCGCGAGCAACGTGGAATTCAATTGCTGAATAGAATACATCTCCAATCCGGGTCGATCCGGGTCGATGTCGGTGACGTGATAGCGGTCACCGTGCGCGCTTTCGGTGGAATACAGCGTCACCGGCACGCCGTTGCTGTCCGCGATGACGCCGCCGATGCGAACGACTTCATCTTTGCCATCGTGGTTCACATCCGCGATGCGCAGTTGATGACCTTCCGAATCATTCTGGCCGCTCGGAGTTTGGTAGAGCCACCGCTGCGTCAATTTACCGTCCCGAAAATCCCACGCGATGGCTAACCGCTGAAACGCGCCGCTGCCCACGCGGTTTTCGCCGCTGAATAAAATGCTCGGGTGGATGCCGTCGAAATACGCGATCCCCGCATGGCAATTCAGCGGGCCATCCGCGAAATACGGATTCGGGATCAGCGCGCGCGCTTTTTCGATTCCCGTCAAGCCATCGAGAATGCAGAGAAATTGCGACGTGTTATTGTTCGTCGTGATCATCGTGCCATTGGGCAGAATCGTGCCGTTCGCCGCGCGCACGATGACTTCCGCGCGGCCATCGCCGTCGAGGTCATAGACCGTCACGTTATCTTTGTCGCCCACGGAAATGGCGGCTGCGTCCGGCTCGTAAGCATTGACCGTGTTCGTGCTCAAAAAGCCCATGTCCATCTGCCAGAGAAACGTCCCGTCGCGCTTGTAGGCTTGGAGAAATTGATTCTTGCCCGCCGTCGTGGACATGCGATCCACCAGAAAATCATATTCCCCATCGCCGTCGAAATCGCCCACCCAACAGAACTTCACGTCATACGGCGTGAATGCTCCCGGCGCCACCAGCGGAATCGGCACGTATTGTCGCACCGGCGAATTCGCCGCCAAACCATAAGCCGCGCCGGGCGTCGCTTCCGTGCCATTCGTCACCGGCACCACATACCACGCGTTGGAAATCGTGAAGTTCGCCGTCGTGTCGAGGAAGTCCGTCGTGTTTGTGAGCGGCAGAGCATTTAATTTCACGCCCGCCGCGCCGTTCGCCGAGCGATACAGATTGAAACCCACATCCGACGGATCCGTGGCCAACAGCCGCCAGCCTACATACGCCTGCGACGTCGCGGAATGTAGCGCCACGACTCCGCGCCCCAGGCGTTCCATCTGGCGTTGGGCCAAAGCCGTCGCCGTCAGGCAAAGCAGAATGAAAACCGTGGCGCAACGCTGACGGATGGGCGGAAAACTGTTCGGGGTCATTTGGATGACCATAAGCTACGCCATCCCCAGCCAAAACATATCGCCGGAACTGGTGACGCTACGGAAATTTGTAGCGCACGACGTTAGGAGTGCCGAGCCGATCCAGATAGCTTGGGCGTTCCCTAGCAGAATCAAAAACTCGGACGTTTGAGGTTTCCCGCGTCAGGCTGGCGCGCTGCCGTGTATAGTTTCCAGAACTTTTCCCAAAAGTCTGCATTCAACGGTTGGAGCGTCGGATAACCAGGCACGATGGCCCCGCTGAATCTCCATTCTGCGGGCAACGAAACCAGCTTCGCCTGCACTGGGTTATCGAGTAAATAAAAGCAGGCCTTTGCCAACGTGCCGTGCTCCCGCTCCTGCTCACGTAATACACTATCATGCGCCTGCGGCTGAAACCGGATGCGTGGTAGTGCACAACGTAAAGAGTGCTCCTTGTGTTTCAAGTCGCGCTCATCGGGCCGACTCGCTACCTCGTCGCCCACTAGAGCAGGTTCGAGATACGTGCGCAGAAACGCCATTCCGTTCAACTGATCGCTGTCCCGGCGCAAGCCCAGCCAGAGGAGGTGCAGATGGTCCGGCATCAGGCAATACGTCGGGCAAAATAATCCCTCGCGCGCGGCTGCGTGAATCATCAACTCGCGAAAACGGGCGTGGAAGGTATCCGTCAACCAGCCGGTGGCGCGGTTGTGGAGCGTGAGCGTCCAATGAACGAAGGCGTCTCCCTGATAATATTCGCGCGGCAGACGCGGCAGACGACCGGGAAAATTCATCCAAATTTTGTAGGCGACGACGTCAGGAGTCGTCAAGCGCGATGTTATTTGGGGTGGGGCACTCCTGACGTCGTGCGCTACAGTGCTAGCTGGTCAACCGCTGCCAGAGCCACCCGCTCGCGACCAACATCACCAGCG
>CAIWFB010000061.1 GCA_903911825.1 uncultured Verrucomicrobia subdivision 3 bacterium | reverse complement strand
CGGCGCGTGAACTGAAGCCTTAAACACTAAACGCCCCGCAAGAAATTGCGGGGCGTTTTTTTATTTTGGTGCCGGGGATTATTTCAAAGGTGGCAGATCAGCCGGTGGGTTCCTTTTACTTGGCTCCGGTTCATGTCTTCGGCGAACGTGATATTGTTTTCGACGTTGTTTGACACTTTTCCGCCAGCTGTATAGCGAAGAGGCAAATGCCAACGGAACCAATATAAAGAAAAAAGTGCGACCTAATTGGTCCATTTGTTTCCAAGAGGCTAAGCCCACCAAAAGCAAAAGAGTTCCGATAATGAAAGATTTCCATGCCCTTAATTCATTGAAGAACGGTTTATGCGGTTCCATAATTTTGGTGGTGATAACGTTATGATTCCGCATCCAAGTTACCGTTTGGCGGATTCATTTCCCCGACGCTATTTCCGCCCCGCCCGCGTGTCGAGCCGAAACTCCGGAAAGGCCACGCGCTTTTCGTCCCAAAGGGACAACTGGCTAATTTCCGGCGGTGCTCCGCGACGTTTCTTGCGCCCGTGTGGCGAATCAATTTCCGTTCAGGCCATGCGATCCAAAGCGCCAGTCCTCCACCGCTTTTGCTCTAAAAACTGCGCGCAAAGTGAAAACTGGCCGCGCAAACGGGTTTTTTGGCGCGCAAATGGGATTTGGCCAGCGCAAACCGGCCTAGGCTCCGCGCAGACTGGGGCTTAGCCCGCGCAAAGGAGAAACTCGCCGCGCAAACGGAATTTCATCCGCGCAAAGGCGATTTTGGCCGCCCAGAATCGGGAACTGTTCGCGCAAACCGGTTTTTCGCCGAGCGAAGGGTTTTTTGGGCGTCGCCGGTGTCCTTTAACTTCAAGACTTGGCTGGCTGGGGGCGGTGCGCGGGATGGATTTCTTGCACGCGGACGCGGCTGGCGAGCCAGAGGGCGAGGCAACTCATGCCGACGGCAAGCCAGCCGAGTTTGTCGTAGTTCACCAGTTGGCCGGTGGCGGATTTGGTGACGATCCAGCCACCGAGACTGGAGGTGATGCCGGAGGTGAGGTCGCGGGTGCAACTGGTCAGGCTCATGAAGGAACCGCGACGTTGCGCAGGCACGGCCATGGACAGAATGGCTTGGGCGGGAATGAAACGTCCGCTCGCAAAAATAAAAAACGCGCTGGCGGACAGCAGCACGCCCCAGACGGGCAGGGGACCGGAGTTGGCAATCCACAGGGTCACGCAACTGGCGATGCCGACGAGGATGCTGAAAACTTTGAGGCGTCCGTAACGGTCGGCGAGTTTGCCGCACAGCGGTGCGGTCAGCGCGGAGCCGATGCCGCCCGCCATGTAAACGAGAAATAATTTATTCTCCGGCAAGCCAACGTTGCCCACGAGATACGGCGCGAGCAGCGGGATGATGGCGAAGTGGCCCATGACGAGTGCGGATAGGAAGAGCAGGGCGCGGATGGCGTTCGTGTTGCGCAGTAGGCCGAAAAATTCTTTCAGGTGATGCACGGTTGAATCATTCAAGTGCGCGCGAATCGGCGGGAGCTTCGCATAAATCAAAAGCCACACGGGCACGCCCATGCTGGCGACGAGAAAGAACGGCATTTCCCAACGGAATTTTTGCGCGAGAAATAAGCCAAACGGCACGCCCAGCGCGGCGGCGGCGGCGAACGCGGTCATGATGATGCCCATGCCGCTCGCGCGACGTTGCGGGGGCACAAGGTCGCCGACGATGGCCATGAGCGTCGCGCCGGAGACGCCGCCAAACGCGCCGCAGATAGCGCGAGAGACGAGTAACATTCCAGCGGTGTGCGACAGAGCGCAGGCGAAAGTTCCGAGAATGAAACCGGCGTAGGCGAGGAGCAGAACTTTCCGGCGGTCAAAGCGATCCATGAACGGTGCGGTCAGCAAGCCGACGCACCCGGCGCTCAAGGTATAAGCGGCGACGAGATGGCTGAATTCACTTGGGCCGATGGCCAATTCACGCATGAGCTGTTCGCCCAACGGCATGATGACCATGAAGTCGAGGATGTGCGTGAACTGAACCGCTGCGAGCAACAGAAGTAACGTGCGTTCGGAGTAGCGGGGAGTCGGCACGGAAGTTAAAAGCAAAAAGCCCCAATCACTTTCGCGATTGGGGCTTTCGCTTCAGTTAATCTTTCTTGGCGTCTTTAATTTTCGCCAGTAACTCATCGCGTTCGGTGGTGTCGCCGGTGCCGCAATGGCTGCCGACGTGGGCTTCGTTATCGTGATGCACTTCGTTAGCGAAGGCACCGCGCGCTCCGGCAGCGGGGGAATTGATGATGGCCGTGGCTTTGGCCAAATGACCTTTGCCAATCGTCACGCCGTTGAAAGCGCGTTTGGCCAATTCAGGCGAGGACGGGAACGGTTTCGGTTTTGCGCCGAAGTTGTATTTGATGTTCTTCCAGTTATCGCCGGATTGATAATTGGTGCCAAGCGCACCGCTCGGATCGTAACCGCAATGGACCATGCAATGTTCGCAGCGCGGGTCGCGGGCGACGCCATTGACGACGCCGTATTTTTCCCACGCCACTTTCGAGAGCATTTCCTGATAGCCGTTGTAGTGGCCATCGGTCATGAGGTAGCAGGGCGCTTTCCAGCCTTTGACGTTATAAGTCGGAATGGCCCACGCAGTGCAGGTCAACTCGCGTTTGCCCGCGAGAAATTCTTGATAGACGGGCGTGCCGAAAATCGTGAACGCTTTGCCCCAGTCCTGAATTTTGGCGAACTTGGCGCGGGTCATTTCGCGCGTGAGGAAGAATTGCTTCGGATCTTTGCCGAGGCGGGAAACCATGTCTTTCTTCGCAGCATCGTAATCGTAGCCAGGCGAAATCGTGTGGCCGTCCACTTCGAGCGAGGAGAGATACTTGAACATGTCCTCGATCTCCGCGACGTCGGTTTCACGATAAACCGTGGTGTTCGTAGCGACTTGATAGCCGCAAATCTTCGCCATCTTGATGGCTTCAACGCATTCTTTGAAGACACCTTCGCGCTCAACGATGAGATCGTGCGTGAATTCCAGACCGTCCACGTGGACGTTCCAATACATCCATTTCGTCGGAGCGATGACGACTTTTTTGCGCGCCGCTGCGTCGGATTTACGGATGACTTCGGCTTCCTTTTCGGAAATCAATTTACCCTCGAGCAATTGCTTCAGCATCGGCTCAAAGGCGGGCGAATAAACGGACGCGAGGTAATCGCGCATTTTTTTGCGCATGAACATTCCGTTCGTGCAGATGTAAAGCACGCGGCCTTGTTCGAGCAGACCGGCGATGAGTTCTTCGATCTTGGGATAAATCAGGGGTTCGCCGCCGCAGACGGAAACCATCGGGGCATCGCACTCGATCGCGGCTTGGAGACATTGTTCCAGCGGCACCATGTCCTTGAGGGACGTGGAATATTCGCGGATCCGACCACAGCCGGTGCAAGTCAGGTTGCAGGTGTGCAACGGTTCGAGCTGCAAGACCATCGCGAATTTGGGCGTCTTGCGGATTTTGTGCTTGATGATGTGGCTGGCGATTTTCTTCGTCAGCGCGAATGGGAAACGCATAATTATTTAAGAACGGCAACTTCAGTGTGAGCCCCCGGATAGAAAACCGGAGTGTTCGTGGTCGGCGGGTCAATTTTCAAAAAGCCGCCCCCGCCGGGGAGAATAAAATCCAACGGAGAAACGGTCTTGCTGGCATTGATGCCGCTGCAACCACTACCGAGGGTTGTCAGTGCAACAAACATTGCCAGACGCAGTGTTTTCCAATTAAATCTCACTTGCCCAGTATAAAACAGCGCAACGTGATGGCAACTTTTTATTCCCCCGCCACGCGCCCAACCAAGCTTAAATTGGTCGTGGGCAGTTGTTTCTTGGTGATGTTTTTTCTGGCAACAGCGGCGGAAATTCCGGCGGCAAAATTTCTTGCCCGCGCGCAAACCGAGTTCGCACGCACTCAGAAAGTTTTTCTCGCCGATACCAATAACGTCACGAATAGCTGGCAATTCGCCCGTGCTTGCTTCGAGGTCGCCGAATTGGCGACGAACGAAACGCAACGTGCCACCGTGGCCAAAGAGGGGATCGCCGCCAGTCGCACCGCGTTAGCTCGCGCCCCGAAATCGGGCGCGGCGCACTATTATCTGGCGATGAATTATGGCGAATTGGCTTCCGCCGAAGCCCCGTCACTCGCGGCCTACAAATTAGTGCATCAAATCGAAGAAGAATTCAAAACAGCGGCGGAGTTGGATGAAAAATTCGATCATGCCGGGCCGGTGCGGAATCTGGGGCAGCTTTATTTTCAAGCGCCTGGTTGGCCCTTGAGCGTGGGTAGCAAACACAAAGCGCGTGAATGGTTGGAGCGCGCGGTGACGCTGGCACCGGATTATCCGGAGAATCAAATGTTTTTGGCCGAAGCTTATATCAAATGGCGGCAACGAGCTGAAGCGGAGAAGGTCATGCAGAAAATTGAAGTGCTTTGGGGCACCCTCGCCACCAATTTCCCGGGCGAAACTTGGGAGAAAAGCCGCGCGGAGTGGGCGGCCGAGCGCGCTAAACTGATCGCGGGCTTTCAGAAAGCTTTCAAAAATTGACCCGGTTACGCGGAAAATTTCTATGGCGCACCGTTCGCTGCTTCCCTTAAACTCCGTGATAATCACGGTAAAAGACATGGCACGAAAATTCATCGCAGCGTTGACCGACTCCACGGTATTCCTGCGCGAATGGCTGGCCAACCCGCAGCGCACGGGAGCCGTTGCGCCCAGTTCGCCGCAACTTGCCGCAGCTATGGCTCGCTGGCTTCCCAATAATCCCGAAAGCTACGTTTTGGAACTTGGCCCCGGCACCGGCGCCGTCACGACTGCGTTGTTGAAACGTGGTTTGCGTGAAGATCGTTTGGTCGCTATTGAGCACAACGAAAATCTGGCCAAGTTGCTCCAGAAAAAATTTCCCCACGCCCACATCATTGCCGGTGACGCGTGGCAATTGGATGAATTGCTGCGGAACAATTCCATTCCCATCGCCAGCGTCGGCGCGGTGATTTCCAGTCTGCCCTTGTTAAATTTCCCCAAAGAAGAAGCCGCCGCCCTCGCGACCAAAATTCGCAACATCCTCGAACCGCGTGGCCGTTGGGTGCAATACAGTTATCAGATCGTCAAAGACCGCAGCCGAGGCGGAGACGATTTTCGCTTGGTCGCTTCTCAACTCGTCTGGCTGAATCTCCCGCCCGCCCGCGTCAGTGTTTATCAGAAGTAGGTTTCAGCCAAACACAATCCGGCACACCGTCACCGCGACGATGACGCTCACCAAATCCGCCGTCAATCCCGCCAGCAGCGCGTGGCGCGTCCGTTTGATAGCGACCGATCCAAAATAAACCGCCAGCACATAAAAAGTCGTTTCCGTGCTGCCATAAATCGTTCCCGCCATCCGCGCAATCAGGCTGTCCGGACCAAATTCTTTCACCAGTTCCGTGAAAAATCCCAGCGAGCCACTGCCGCTCAATGGCCGCACCAAAACCATCGGCAACAATTCCGTGGGGAAACCCAGCTTGCTAAACACCGGTGCCAAGACGCGGCTCAACATATCAATCCCGCCCGCCGCCCGGAACATGCCCACGGCCACGAGCATCGCGACAAGATAAGGAATGATGCGGATGGCCACGTCGAAACCTTCCTTCGCGCCGTCCACGAACTCCTCATAAACTTTCACTTGGCGCAGCGCAGCAAACAGCGGAATCGCCGCGAGCAAAAAGGGAATCGCCAGCAATGAAACCGCGCTGACGATGCGGATGAAAAGAGTTTGCTTCAGCGCTTCAGCGAAAAGTTGCTGGCCGAAGGTTTCTGGGAAAACCATCCGCAGGAATAGAAACGCGAAGAACAGCAGGAACGCCGCGAAAATTGCATTGCCCCACCATTGCATGGGCTGCAAGGTTACGGCTTCTTTCACGGCGGGCTTTTCCTCATTTTTATTTGTAGGAGCCGACGCGAGGAGGCCCTGATTCATTTCCGGTTTCCGGTTTCCCATTTCAACTTTTTCTCGAAACACCGGCAGCTTGCTCAAAAATTTCGCCATCGTTACGCCGCAGACCGCCGCGCACGCCGTGCAGATAATGGAAGTGCCAACAATAGCTGTGGGGTTCGTGGATTTGTTCGCCGCGAGAATCGCGATGGCGGTGACGGGAATGAGCTGGATGCCGCTAGTGTTGATCGCGAGAAACGTGCACATCGCATTCGTGGCCGTGCCGGGACGCGGGTTGAGCGATTCCAGATCCTTCATCGCCCGCAGGCCGAGCGGCGTGGCCGCATTGCCGAGACCGAGCATATTCGCGGCGATGTTCATCAGCATGGAACCCATCGCGGGATGTTCTGGCGGGACTTCGGGAAATATCTTCCGCATGAGCGGACGCAGCGCCCGCGCCAGCAGCGCGACCAGTCCGGCGCGTTCCGCCAGCCGCATGATGCCGAGCCAGAGCGCCATCACGCCGATGAGCGCAAAGGAAATTTTGACGACGGCGGTGTCCGCCATCTCCAGCGCCTTGTCTGCCACCTCCTTGAGTTGTCCGTTCCAGCCGCCGATGAGCACGGCGCACAGCATCAGGCTAAGCCAGATGTAATTCAGCATGGGCAGACGCTACACAAGCCGTTTGCAAAAGGCGCGTGGAAAATACCCGCGAACCAAGTTTAGAATTATTCTAAATCTTGACCCATTATCGCCGCCGTGTAAATTATCCGCCGCCGATGAAACCGCGCAGCCACCAGCAAGATGAGCAGCACCTGACGGAACAGTTGGGTGCCACCGGTCTGCGCCTCACGCCCCAACGTCAGCAAGTTTATGACGTGTTGTTGCACAAGCGCGATCATCCGACGGCGGAAGAAGTTTTCATCCGCGCCAAGAAGGCGATGCCGGAAATTTCCCACGCGACAGTTTACAATTGCCTTGATGCACTGGTGAAATCTGGCCTCGCGCGGCAGGTCACTTTGGATCGCGGGGCGACGCGTTATTGCCCGCACATGCACGAGCACGGCCATTTTCATTGCGACGCCTGCGGCACGGTTTTTGACGTGGATTTGCCGACGCAAGCCATGCCGTTGCCCAAGGGTTTTGAGGCCAAACATTTTGACGTCGCCATTCACGGCAGTTGCCCGGATTGCGCCAAGAAAAAATAAATTTTACGAACGATGAGCACCGCTACCGATACAATCGAAAGTCTGGTCAAACAGGAATACAAATACGGATTTGTCACCGACGTGGAAACCGAATCCACGCCACCCGGCTTGAGCGAGGAAACCATCCGCCACATTTCCGCGAAGAAAAAAGAGCCGACGTGGTTGACCGACTGGCGCATCAAGGCGTTTCAATATTGGCAGAAGATGCCGGTGCCGACGTGGCAGTTCGTGAAGTATCCGCCGATTGATTTTCAAGCCATCAGTTATTTCTCGCAGCCTAAGCCCAACGCCAACGCGCCGAAAAGTTTGGATGAAGTGGATCCGAAACTTCTCGAGACTTACGAGAAACTCGGCATTCCGTTGCGTGAACGTGGACGTCTTGCCGGCGTGGCGGTGGACGCGATTTTTGATTCTGTTTCTGTGGGCACGACGTATCGCGAAGAGCTGGCGAAGAAGGGAATTATCTTCTGCTCGTTCAGCGAGGCGGTTCACGAACATCCCGAACTCGTCAAAAAATATCTCGGGTCGGTCGTGCCTTACACGGACAACTATTACGCCGCACTGAATTCCGCCGTCTTCACGGATGGCTCGTTCTGCTACATCCCCAAGGGCGTGAAATGTCCGATGGAGCTTTCGACTTATTTCCGCATCAACGCCGCGAAGTCCGGCCAGTTCGAGCGCACGCTCATCATCGCCGATGAAGGCGCGAGCGTGAGCTATCTCGAAGGTTGCACCGCCCCGATGCGCGATGAAAATCAGTTGCACGCCGCCGTGGTGGAACTCGTCACGCACAACGACGCGCAAATCAAATACAGCACGGTGCAAAACTGGTATCCGGGCGATGAAAACGGCGTGGGCGGCATCTACAATTTCGTGACCAAGCGCGGGCTGTGCAAAGGCAAAAATTCGCGCATCACTTGGACCCAAGTCGAGACCGGCTCGGCGATCACTTGGAAATATCCGAGCTGCATTTTGCTGGGCGATGGCTCGAAGGGAGAATTTTATTCCGTCGCCGTCGTGAACAATATGCAGCAGGCCGACACCGGCACGAAGATGATTCACATCGGCAAGAACACGAAAAGCACCATCATTTCCAAGGGAATTTCCGCTGGTCGTGGTCAGAACAGTTATCGCGGCCTCGTGGAAATTCGCAAGAGCGCGGAGAATGCGCGCAACTTTTCGCAGTGCGATTCGATGCTCATCGGCGCGAAGTGCGGCGCGCACACGTTTCCGTATATCGAAGTGAAAAATACGACCGCGAGCGTCGAGCACGAAGCTTCGACTTCGAAGATCGGTGAAGACCAGATTTTTTATTGCAACTCGCGCGGCCTCGCCACGCAGGACGCGGTGAACATGATTGTGAATGGCTTCTGCAAAGAAGTTTTCAAAGAACTCCCGATGGAATTCGCCGTCGAAGCGCAGAAACTTCTGGGCGTGAGTCTGGAAGGCAGCGTCGGCTAGACACTAATTTCACGAATTAACACGAATTCAATTAGTGAAAATTCGTGTAATTCGTGTCTTAATATTTTTAGAACATGAGCAAGCAACCTATTCTTGAAATCAAAAACCTCCACGCGGGCGTGGAGAATAAACAAATCCTCAAGGGCTTCAGCCTGACGATCAACGCCGGCGAAGTCCACGCGTTGATGGGCCTCAACGGCAGCGGCAAGAGCACGCTCGCCGCGATTCTCGCCGGGCGCGAAGGCTACGAAGTCACCGAGGGCACGGTGAATTATCTGGGCAAAGACTTGCTAGAACTCGATCCCGAAGAGCGCGCCCGCGAAGGCGTGTTCCTTGCGTTCCAATATCCCGTGGAGATTCCCGGCGTGAACAGCACCTATTTTTTGAAGGCCGCGCTGAACGAAATCCGCAAGTCCAAGGGTTTGCAGGAATACGACGCGATTGAATTCCTCAACATCGTGAAGGACAAAATCAAATTGCTCGACCTCAACGAGGATTTGCTCAAGCGCTCCGTCAACGAGGGTTTCTCCGGCGGCGAAAAGAAGCGCGCCGAAATTTTCCAGATGGCTGTGCTCGAACCGAAGCTCGCGATTCTCGACGAGACAGATTCCGGCCTCGACATTGACGCGTTGAAAATCGTAAGCAGCGGCGTCAACAAACTGCGCCGTCCCGATTCCTGCCAGCTCGTCATCACGCACTATCAACGCCTGCTCAATTACATTGTGCCCGACTTCGTTCACGTCATGGCCGATGGCCGCATCGTGAAATCCGGCGGCAAGGAACTCGCACTGGAACTCGAAGCCAATGGTTACGATGGAATTCTCAAGAGCCTTTGAGTAAGCTGACGGCATGAAATTAGACGAAGCCCAGCGGCAAGCGGTTAGCAAATGGATTTCTGAAGGCGCAAAACTTTCGGAAATTCAAAATCGCCTCGCCGCCGAATTTGGCATCAAGCTCACCTACATGGAAGCCCGCTTCCTTGTGGATGATTTAAAGCTCACGCCCAAAGATCCCGAGCCGCCGAAAGTCGCTGAACCGCCGGTTGCACCCGTTCCGTCCACTGCCGCTCCGCTCAAAACCACGCCGGTTGCCGATGACGTTTTGCCGCCTGTCGGTGGGAATGTTGTGGTCACGGTGGATCAGATTACCCGTCCCGGCTCGCTCATCAGCGGCAAAGTGAATTTCAGTGATGGTCAGATTGCTGATTGGTATCTCGACCAGTCCGGTCGCCTCGGCGTCGTGCCTAAAGTAGTCGGCTACAAACCGACCGCTGAAGACGTCAAAGATTTTCAACTCGCCCTGCAACAGGAAGTCGCCAAGCTCGGCTACTAAAATTTTAAGTTTTAAATGCTTAATTTTTGGTGGGGCCAAGGGTTTTGGCTCGGTGCCTAACTAAAAACTAAAAATTAACGATTCAAAACTGCCTGCAGACTTGGCACATTAAGGTGTAATGCGCGAAAAATTCCGGGCCTGGGCAGAATCAGGCGAAACGTTTTTCCTCGAAGTCATCTTCGAGGAACGTCGCGACTGGAAAGCGCGGCTCACGCGCGCAATTCTCTTTGGCGGCTCCAAAGTCTTCACCGTCATCGTCAAACTCCGTCGCTGGCTGTATAACGTCCGCATACTTCGTGACAAAACGCTCGGCGTGCAGGTCATTGCGATCGGTAACCTCACCGTCGGCGGCACGGGCAAAACCCCCGTGGTGGAAAAATTTGCGCGCGAACTCCGCGATGCTGGGCGCAACGTCGCCATTCTTTCGCGTGGCTATCGTTCGCGGCCCGCACCGCTGCATCGCAAGCTCATCAATAAAATTCTCCTGCGCGACGATCAAACCCCGCCGCGTGTGGTGTCGGATGGCAAATCCTTGCTCCTCGATTCCGAAACTGCCGGCGACGAGCCTTACATGCTCGCGTCGAATCTCAAAGACGTCGTCGTGCTCGTGGACAAAGACCGTGTGAAAAGCGGCCGCTACGCCATCGAGAAATTCGGCTGCGACACGTTGCTGCTGGATGACGGATTTCAATACTGGCATCTGCGTGGCCGCCGCCACGACGTCGTGCTGATTGATCGCCAGCAACCGTTCGGCAACGAGCATCTGCTGCCGCGCGGAACTCTGCGCGAACCACCGTCGCACTTGGCGCGTGCCCACACTATTTTCATCACCAAGAGCGATGGCAATACTGCTGCCTTGCGCGAGCGAATTGCTAAATTAAATCCCCACGCGCCCATCATCGAATGCGTGCATCAGCCGCTGTATTTCGAAGACGTTTTCACCGGCGAACGAGTCGGGCTAGAATTTCTGGCGGGCAAAAAAGTGGCATCGTTAAGCGGCATTGCGCAGCCGGAAAGTTTTGAGCAAAGCCTCGTGAAATTGGGCAGCGAACTTGTCTATGCCAAACGCTTTGCCGACCATCACCGTTTTACGCAGCAGGAAATTCTCAACGCCATCAACCGTGCCAAGAAACGGCAGGCAGACATTATCGTCACGACGCAGAAAGATGCGGTGCGCTTTCCAAAAATTGACCGGCGCGATCTGCCGTTTTATTTCATGCGGGTGGAGATCAACATCGTCAATGGCGCGGATGGCTTTCAGGATTGCGTCCGCAAAATCTGTTTCCGGTGATGAACATGGTGATCTATTGGCTGGCGCGCATGTTCGTAGTGGCGATGCAAGCCTTGCCGCTGAACTGGGTGGCGCGGATCGGGCGACTGTGCGGTGCGCTCGCCTATTTTTTTGCCAGCCGTTATCGCCGCGTAGCTACCGAAAATCTGGCCCAAAGTTTCCCGGAAAAGTCCGTCGCCGAAATCCGTGACCTTGCGCGGGAAAATTTCCGGCGGCTAGGGGAAAATTACGCCAGCGCCATCAAGACCGCAGTCATGACGCCAGAACAAATGCGGCGTCATTTTACTTTTACCGGAGCCGACAGGATTCTGGCTTTTAAAAAAGATGCCGGTCCACAGAGCCG
This sequence comes from uncultured Verrucomicrobia subdivision 3 bacterium, assembly GCA_903911825.1. GTDB lineage: Bacteria > Verrucomicrobiota > Verrucomicrobiia > Limisphaerales > UBA11358 > UBA11358. The sequence continues at coordinate 10,870 of CAIWFB010000061.1, read as the reverse complement.
GATTGTCGCCATTGGACATTTTGGAAATTTTGAGTTGTATGCGCGCTTCGGCCAATTTGTGCCGGTATTCCAATGCGCGGCGACCTATCGCGGCCTCGATCAACCGGCGCTCAATCGGATTTTAGTTTCGCTGCGCAATCTTTCTGGCTGCCGGTTTTTTGAGCGGCGCACCGATGCCGCCGCGCTCAAGGCGGCCATGAGCGACACCGGTTTGCTCCTCGGCTTGCTGGCCGACCAACACGGCGGAAACAATGGTCTGCGCCTGCCGTTCTTTGGTCGCGAATGTTCCACTTCCGCCGCGCCCGCCTTGTTTGCGCTCCGTTACCATTGCCCGCTGCATACGGCGATTTGCTATCGGGTCGGCTTGGCCCAATGGCGGATTGAAGTGGGCGAAGAGATTCCCACTCAAGGGCCCGGCGGCCCGCGCTCCCCGGCGGACATCATGCTGGACGTAAATCGCGAATTTGAGCGCGCCATCCGGCTGGATCCCGCGAATTGGTTCTGGGTGCATCGCCGCTGGAAGCCGCCCGGCAAACGCGCGCGTGCAAAAATTCAAAATGCCGCTGTGACGCCGGAGGTATCCGCGTGAGTGTTCAGTTCGGTCCCTCGGTGATTCAACCGCGTCGCATTCTGGTGCGCGGGGTGAACTGGCTCGGCGACGCCGTGATGACCACGCCCGCGCTGTTACGGTTGCGCGCGAGATTTCCCGCCGCCCATATTTCGTTGCTGGGCCCGGCCAAATTAAATGACGTATGGCTGCATCACCCAGCGGTGGATGAGATGATTCCTTTCCAAGCTGGTGAAGGAATTTTTTCCATCGCTAAAAAATTGCGGGCGGGGAAATTTGATCTGGCGATGGTCTTGCCTAACTCACCGCGCTCGGCGATGGAGGTTTTCTTCGCCGGCATTCCGCAGCGCCTTGGTTATGCCCGTCCGTGGCGAAATTTTTTCCTGACGCAAGCCATCCCGTCGCGCGTGGGCGCTGTGAAGATGCGGAAACGTTCCGTGGCAGAGATTCAAAGGCTAATCGCGGGGCAGGGCGTTTTAACCAGTAACCAGCCAACAGCTACCAGCAACTTTTTAGCGCATCAGACGCACGAGTATCTTCAGCTTGTCGCCGCGCTCGGTGCAAGTGGTGAGCCGCTCGCACCGCAGTTGGTAGTAACCCCGGATGAAGTGCTAGCCGCCAAGGAAAAATTTGGTCTGGCCGATACCGCGCGCTCAGTTTTTGGCCTGAATCCCGGCGCAGAATACGGCCCCGCCAAACGCTGGCCCGCCGAGAAATTCATCGCGGTCGCCAAGGAAATCCAGCAGCGCACCAACTGCACCTGGCTCATCTTTGGTGGCAAAGGCGACACGGAACTCGCCGGACGTATCGCCCAAGAGATCCAGCAACTAGCAACCGGCAATCAGCAACTCAACCTCGCCGGCCGCACGTCCCTGCGTGAACTCATGGCGTTGCTCAAGCTGTGCCGCGTGTTGCTCTCGAACGACACCGGCCCCACGCACGTTGCCGCCGCACTTGGCACGCCGGTGGTCGTGCCGTTTGGCAGCACTTCGCCGGAACTCACCGCACCCGGTTTGCCGGGTGATCCGCGCCATCAGTTCCTCCGGGCTGATGTAGCGTGCGCCCCGTGTTTCCTGCGCGATTGCCCGATTGATTTCCGCTGTATGAATGACCTTAGCGCGCAACGAGTCGTCGAAGCCGTGCTGCGGGTCGTCGCTTGACCCCCGCCCTCGCTAAAAATCTTCCTTGACCGGCTGGTCTAACTGTCATACAGTCATATGACAGTAATCGAGTATGCAACTGCACGTTGATTTCAAATCCGGCACGCCGGTCTATCTGCAACTGGTGGATCAGGTCCGCAACGCCGCCGCTTCCGGCGGGTTGCGCGCGGGCGAGCCGCTCCCGGGCATCCGGCCGCTGGCCGAGGAGTTGCGCGTGAACCGCAACACCGTTGCCAAAGCCTACGCTGAACTGGAAAACCAAGGCGTCATCGAAAATATCCAAGGCAAAGGTTGTTTCCTCAAGGAAGTCGGTTCGCCCCTGACTAAATCCGCCCGCAACGATCTGCTCATTCAGGAAATCGACCGCGCCATCGTCGCCGCGCATCACTTGCAGATCCGTGATGCCGACTTGCTCGCGCTGGTGAAGAAACGGCTGGATGCGTTTGAAAAGAAAAATCAGGCCGCCAACGAATGAATTCAAAAGGACACGCATGAAATCGGAAACCCCTATCATCGAAATCCAAAACCTTGTGCGGCGCTACGGCAAGCACGACGCCGTGAACGGTCTCTCGCTCACCGTGCAGGCTGGCAAATGTTATGGCTTCTTTGGCCGCAACGGTGCGGGCAAGACCACGACCATCAAATGTCTGTTGAATCTGCTGCGCGCCGATTCCGGCCGCGTGCGGGTGTTCGGCCTTGACCCGCGCAAGGATGAGGTCGTCATTAAATCCCGCATCGCGTATGTGCCGGATGTTGTCGCGTTTTATCCGTGGATGACCGTGCGCGACACGCTCGAATACTACGCTTCGTTCCGCCCGCATTGGAACCGTGACATCGAGAACGATCTACTGAAACGCTTCCAGCTCGACGCGGCTAAAAAGACGACGAGCCTTTCCAAAGGCCAGCGCACGCATCTGGCGCTCATCGGCGCGATCTGCCCGGAACCGGAATTGCTCGTCCTCGACGAGCCGACGAGTGGGCTTGATCCGATTGTGCGCCGCGAATTCATCGAGACCGTCATCGGCGCGTATCAATCCGGTGATCCCGGTCGCCGCACCGTGTTTGTCTCCACGCATCTGATCTCGGAATTCGAGGGGCTCATTGATGAATTCACCATCGTCGAAGGTGGAAAGAATCTGTTGACGATGGAAGCCGACGCCGCGCGCGACCGCTTCAAAAAAATCCGCGCCCGCCTGCCGCAGGCCTTGCCATTGAATCTGCCCGGTGCGCTGAGCGTCAAGCAAAACGGCCGCGAAGTGGAGATTCTCGCCAACGGCAACAGCGAACAACTGCTTGCGGAATTGCAGGCGCACACGCCGGAGGAATTGCGGGTGGAAGCGCTCTCGCTGGAAGAGATTTTCGTGGCCTCGGACGTTTTGAAAAAAGCGCTATCATGAATGCCTTTGTCAAAAAGGAAGTTCGCCTGTTGCTGCCTAATCTGGGGTTCGCCGCTGTGCTGGCGCTGGCCGGACTCTTTTTTCCTAACCACCCGGATAACTTTCTCAACAGCTTGACTTACTTTTTGAGCTGCATCATTTGCCCGGCAGTCGCGGCGATGCTGGCGTTGAGTTCCTTCGGCGTCGAAGTCAGTGCGGGAACTTTTTCGAACCTGCTCGCGCAGCCGGTTTCCCGCCTGAAAATCTGGGAGACAAAAATCGCGCTGCTGGCCGTTGCGCTATTGGCGGTGGCTTTTTTGTGGCTGATTTCGTTTTTCTACAGCGCCTTTTACTCCGGCCAGGACCACGGTATCAAAGACTGGCTGGACTTGTTCTCCATCGTCAGCGTGACCGGTCTTGTCATCTTTTCCGGCGGGCTGTGGACGGTGTTGTTGCTGCGGCAAGTCGCGGCGGCGTTCTGGTTCATGCTGCTAGTGCCGGGCGTGCTGCTGGCGATCGTCGTCGCCTTATTTGGAGGCGAATCGGACGCGCAAACCACCGCGATGAGCGTGAGCATCTTGGGGCTTTATAGCTTGGCGGGACTTTTCTTTGCGCGCTGGCTCTTTCTGCGGGCGCAGGATTTGCAATGGTCGGGCGGCAATATCGAGATGCCGGAGCTACGCGGACTGGCGCGGTTCAAATCCGCTGGGGCTGCCCGGATATGGCGGCCGCGCGCGGCGCTGTGGCGCAAGGAATTCCTGTTGCACCAGTCGCAATATGTCATGGCCTTCGTGCTGGCCGTGTTGCACCTCGGCGTGCTGGCCGTGCCGCACTGCTATGACTTGACCAAATCCCGCGACTTAAAATACATCCTCGAAATTTTCTGGGGCTTGTGGTTGGTCCTGCCGTTCCTGGTGGGGTGCGCGGCGGTTGCGGAGGAACGCAAGATCGGCACGCTGGAAGGCCAGCTCTGTCTGCCGGTGAAACGGCGCACGCAGTTCGCCATCAAAATGACGGTCGCGCTTTTGCTGTCCATGTTGTTGGGCGTGGTCATGCCGTTGGTGTTTGAAGGCACGCGGATCTTGCCGAACGCTCATTTTGATTTCGACGGCCTGAGAGCGGCCACGTTTACACCGCTGGATGCCGGGCAAATCTTATTGTGGAATGCCTTTGCCACCCTCAACACCTTACTGCCGCTGCTGACTCTGGTCGGGCTGGCGATTCTCATCGGCGGCGTGTCCTTTTACGTTTCGTCGCTCGCGCGCAACACGCTGCAATCGCTCGCGCCGGCGGTGCTGGGAGTGATGCTGATGGGCTTTCTGCTGGTGGCCGCCGGAATTCCGTGGGTGCGCACGTTCGATTTCATGTGGCGCGGGGAACTGGCGTATTTCATCGCGGTGCCGCTGGTCTTGCTGGTGTTGCTGGGGTTGGCTTACGCGAACTTTCAACACGTCCGCACCGACCGGCGACTCGTCGGGCGAAACCTGCTGTGGTTTGTGGCGGCCCTCGTGCTGGGCAGCGTGACGACCTCGGCGGTCTATCATCGTGCTTGGGAAAGACTGACGCCGTTTGAGCCAGCGCACGGGGCGGCGCGATGGTCCGCCGCCAACCCGGCGCGGTTGAGGGTCTGGTGGGCGGAGCCCTCCGTCCGGCTGCCGGACGGTCGGATTTGGACGGCTCGGTTTGCGGCCGACCTGAACTTTTTGCCCGTCGCGACCTTGCTGGGCAACGTCAAAGTCGGCTTGGAGGCCGCGACCTTTTATCCCGGTTCGAATTGGGTGGATGTCCAGCGTTACGGCCGGGAAATGATTGCCGTCAAGACGGACGGCACGTTGTGGCTTTCCGAGGCGCCCAAGCCGGCGACCAAACATCGCCAATACAATTTGTCGGCGGAGGAGCAAAGCATGAGGCACCTCGTCCAGTTCGGCACCGAGACGAACTGGGTCGGCGCCCACCCCATGTATCTTTCGGCGTTGCTGATGAAAGCGGATGGAACCCTGTGGCGGCTGGGAACCAACCATTTTGATGAGAAGCACCAGACCTGGCCGGGGCTACGGTCTTTCACCCCGTATCGGTTGGGGGCGGATGCCGATTGGGCGAAGGCCAATGAAGATTATTATCTTTTCACGCTCCAGAAGACGAACGGCAGCATCTGGACTTACCTGAACGACAATAATCGGAACAGCGGACTGAAACTGCTGGAAATTGAGCCGGAATTTTCCGTGGCGCAACTTTACGACGGCAGCCACGGCAAATTCCGCAGCACGACCCAGATCTATCATGGGTTGTCCTATAAGGTCGGCATCCGGGAGGACGGAACGTTTCGTATCTGGGCGGATGAGCGGTTGCATCCCCAACAGCACTTTTATGATTGGGCCCCCACTGATTTACAGATCGGCAATTCGACGAACTGGGTGGCGTTGGCGGGCGGGAGCGAGAAAGTCGTCACGCTCAAAGACGATGGCACGCTCTGGCTATGGGATTTTCGAGACGGCCCCTATTACCGTCATGGCCGCGAACAGCCGGAGCAAGAAGTGTTGAAGACTGTTCCCGTCCAGCTCGGCTCGCATTCCGATTGGATTTCAATTTCCGGTAGCAGCGGCAGTCTGGTGGCATTAGCCGCCGACGGCAGCCTATGGTTCTGGCCGGTGGCCAACCTGGAGGATTTTTACGGCACCCGTAATGGCCAGCCAGCCCTTGACCCGCTGCTGGACATTTCGCGCAAACCGCGGTGGCTGGCGAATATCTGGGACACCCCAAAGCGGTAGGCAATTCGCAGGGTATCCGGGTGGTTAACAGTGGGTTAAACGGGGCAAAACGGTGTAAACATACGGCAAATGCAGGGGTTTCGGCGGCGGAGGGCGAAAAAGTTGCGGTTTTTCGACGCGCAAAAATGAAATGTCGCGCTCCTAATTCGGCATTCCGCGACGGACGCGCGACATTTCGACGCCGAAAAATGAAATTTCGGCGCCGTAATCTCATTTTACCAGCGCGAAAAATGGAATTTCGGCGGCGAAAAATCGCAGGTCGGCGTCGAAATGCCGCAAGTTTTCGTCGAAATACCGCAAGTTTCAGCGAAGTCGAGGCGGCCGGCGCGGCAGCGGGCGCGGAAGCAAGCCGGGGCGCGGCTGGGGCGACGGGCAATGGCATAAAATTTTGGGCAGACCTGACGGGTTGATAAAGATCCGAACTGCCCCCTAAATCTTGGTTTCTGGCCGAGGTTATGGTAAATCCTTGCCCGTGGAAACCGTCACGCAACTCACCAATCAGCTCGTCGCTTCCTACGCGAAGGCGGGCGGCATCAATCATCTGGATGGCAAAAATCTGCCGTCCAAGCGCGTGGTCACGGGCATCACTTGCGATCTGCTGCGGCTGCTCTTCCCCGGTTTCTTCGACGAAAAATTGATCCACTCTTCGGAGATCAAAGTGGAGACGGCGGCGCTGTTGGATGCGGTGCTGGGCACTTTGGGGGATGAAATCCGCAAGGCGCTGGAATACCAACCGCCGGAGGGCCTCGCGAAAAAAGACATCGCGCATGAAGCGCAAAAATTGACGCTGGAATTCCTGCACAGCCTGCCGCGCGTGCGCGAAATTTTGCAGACGGATGTGCAAGCGGCGTTCGATGGCGACCCGGCGGCGGCGAGCAAAGACGAAGTTTTGGTTTCGTATCCGTTCGTGGAAGCCATCGCAGTGCAGCGGTTGGCGCATGAACTCTTCATCAAACAGGTGCCGCTCATCCCGCGCATCATGAGCGAGTGGGCGCACGCGCGCACGGGGATGGAATTGCATGCGGGCGCGAAGATCGGGTCGCACTTCTTTGTGGATCATTGCACGGGCACAGTCGTGGGCGAGACGTGCGTCATCGGCAATCACGTGAAGATGTATCACGGCGTGACGTTGGGCGCGAAATCCACGGCGGGCGGGCAATTGCTGAAAGGCAAGAAACGCCATCCGACGATTGAAGATCGCGTGACGATTTATCCGGGCGCGACGATTCTCGGCGGCGACACGGTCATCGGCGCGGGTAGCACCATCGGCGGCAACGTGTTCATCATGGACAGCGTGCAACCGAACTCGTTGGTGATCTATGACGGGCTCGACATGCGCGTCTTGAGCAAGGCGGACAAAGGCGCGGCGGTGGATTTTCAGATCTGAATTGGCCGGGCCAAAAACAACGCCGCGCTTCAACGTGAATTGAAGCGCGGCGTTTTTGGTTTGCGAGAGCAGTTATTTCTTGAGCGCGTCCACGGCGCTCTTCGTGGCGTCGGCGGTCGCTTGAGCCGCGTCTTTGACGGCTTCGACGGCGATGGCGGCTTTACCTTTCAAGGTGGCATCCGCATCCGCTGATTTCTTGTTGCCGAGACCGATGATCACGGTGGAGCCGACGAGGAGCGCGAGCATCAGCACGACGAGTTTCTTGGTGAACGGCTGGGCATCACGCCATTCCTTGAAGAAGATGCCCCACAGCGTGCTGAAGATGATGATGCTCGCCATGTGCAGTGTCCAACTGGAGAATTTGTAATCGCCCATCTGGCTTTCGCCCATCTGATAGAAGAAAAATTGCAGATACCAGAACGTGCCGGCGAGGATGCAGAAGAACCAGTTGCCACCCAGCGGCACGGCGCTGCCGATTTCAAATGATTGCGCGGAAGTTTTACCGCCGTGGCCATCGCCGCCCGCCGTTTGACCAGCAACCGGTTTCACCGTGGGGCTGAAGTATTGGTGCGCCGAACCGTTCTTGATGTGCAGCATCACGCACCAGAGAAAATTGGTCGTCAGCCCACCGAGCAAAATGGTGACCACCACCGGCAGACCGGCAAACTTGGGATCGGTTCCGTGGGCCAGCGAGAGGTCGTGAATCGGGGTTCCGTATTGAAAGCCAAACGAGAAGCAGGAACTCATCACGCCGGAGAACGTCGCGATGGCGAGGCCTTTCCAGAGATTGAATTCAGCGATGGCCGAAGATTTACCGCTGCCGGCCATTTCCTTTTCCTTGCGCACGCCGGCGATACCGCCGATCAAAATACCCAGCAAACAAACACCGACGCCCAACAGCACGATCGGTCCACCGACGCTGGTGCCGGAATGATTCAAAAGTTTGTCGGCGAATTCACCTTTCACCAACGGCGGCACGAGCGTGCCGAACGCGGCGCAGTAACCCAGCGCGATGGCCATGCCCAGTGACATGCCGAGATAACGCATCGTCAGCCCGAACGTCAAACCGCCGAGGCCCCACAGCGCACCCATCAGATACGTCATCCAAAAGGTTTTGGACGGCGTTTCTTTCAGCACCGCGAGCAGATCGTGCGAGAGCAGGAACGCGCCGATCCACGGGCAGATGAGCCAGCTGAACATCCCGCCCGCGAGCCAGAAAGTTTCCCACGACCATTTGCGGACGCCCTTGAAGGGAACGTAGAAACTGCCGGAGGCCAAGCCGCCCAGCCAGTGAAAGACGACACCAAGTAACGGATTCGGTTGCATGATTTAGGTTTGGTTTTTTATTAGCGGTAATTAGCGCAGATTTGCGGTTAAAAAATTCAGCGTTTGCTCAAAACAGTTTTTTCATAGCCCTTCACTTCGGTGAGCCAATGTTCGCCGACGGGCACGCCTTGTTGTTCGCAGTATTGATCCCAGACCGCACCGAACGGCAGCGTTTTGGCTTCTTCCTGCAACGCGAGGCGCGTGGTCAAATCTCCGCTCGCTTCCGCCGTGCGGATGAGCGGGGTTTCCAGCAACGCGATGAGCAAGGCGCGGATCATGTTGCGCGTGCCAATGGTCCACGCGGCGACGCGGTTGATGCTCGCATCGAAATAATCCAAACCGATGTGCACGCGGTTCGTATAGCCATTCACCGCGATTTCGCGGGCGATGGCGAGCAAGTCGTCATTGAGAATCACAACGTGGTCACTGTCCCAACGGACGCCGCGGCTGACGTGCAGCAAAATTTCCGGCATGAATTGCAACACGCTGGAAATTTTGTCGGCGATGCCTTCTGTCGGGTGATAATGGCCGGCGTCGAGCGTCAGCAGTTTCTTCCGGCTGACCGCGTAGCCCATGTAAAATTCATGTGAGCCGACGACGAAGCTTTCGCTGCCGATGCCGAATAATTTCGGTTCCACCGCATCAAGGTTCAGTTTCGGTGAAATGGCTTTCTTGAACACCGCATCAAGCGATTCAGCCAAACGGGCGCGCGGACCAACACGATCAGCGGGCGTGTCTTTGTAGCCGTCGGGAATCCACACATTCGTCACGCAGGTTTTGCCGAGGGCTTTGCCCATCGCGGCGCCGATTTCGCGGCTGCGGATGCAATGCTCAATCCAGAACTTACGAACTCCTTTGTCGGCATTCGACAACGTGAAACCGTCCGCTGCTTTCGGATGCGAGAAACAGGTGGGATTGAAGTCGAGGCCAAGGCCGTTCTTCTTCGCCCAAGCGATCCAGTTTGCAAAATGTTTCGGTTCGATGGCGTCGCGATCCACTTTTTTACCGCCGAATTCGCCGTAGAAGGCGTGCAAGTTCAAGCGATGTTTGCCGGGGATGAGCGAGAGGGATTTATCAAGGTCAGCGCGAAGTTCATCGGGCGTGCGCGCTTTGCCGGGATAATTACCAGTGACGGCCAGTCCGTTGCCGAGTGCGCCACCGGCATTTTCAAAACCGCCGACGTCATCGCCTTGCCAGCAATGCAGCGAGATGGGAATCGTGGCGAGAGTTTTGAGGGCGTGTTCAACATCCACGCCGAGTCCGGCGTAGCGTTCTTGGGCGAGAGAAAACGATTTGGCGATGCTCATGACAATGTGACGTAAAAGGGAAATTCGTTGGCGCAAACTATCGGTAAAAAATTAGATGCTGGCAATCACCTATTCTGGTTAGCCAATTACCTACCGGTCGTTCGCAAAAAATCATCAGGGAGCGGGCCGCAGATTCTCCCAACGCACGGTCCATTGGCTGTTGGTGGAAAAACCCGGTGCATTTATTTTCGGTGCGCCGTCCCAGCCCGCAGCCATCATCGCGACCGCATACAGCAGCCCGCCGTTAGCTGGTAGATAGATTGTCAGACCGGGGCGTTGGTAAACATGACCGTTCAAGCCGTAATGATTTTTCGGCGTGTCGAGTAAGAGGGCGTCGATGGCGCGTTCGGGCTCACCCAATCGCGCGGCGGTCATGGCGATCATGGGATAATCCCAGCCCCACGTGTCCGGCCAATTCCAGTTCGCCCAGATCCAATCAAGCGTGTTGCGCATTACTGCGGGATCAATTTCCGGCCCCGGCAAAATTCCCAGCGCGCCCACAACGGATGGATGATCGGCATTCCATTTTGGATTCGTGTAACAATCTGGTGTGGATTCGGCGAAGGCGTATTTACCTTCAGTCACAGGATTTTTCGCCAAGCCATTCAAGACTTCGTCCCACTTCTTATCCCTCGGCAAACCTAGGCGAATACGCCATTGCTGCGCCGTTTCCAAAGCCCAACGCCAGTAAGTCAGTTCAAACGGCGGATTAAAAGTTCTGTCCTTGGGGAAAATTTCCTGCGCGCATTGCAACGTCGGGCCGAGAACGTAGCGGCTGGTGTTCGTGTCCCACGTCGCGTAGCTCGCCATGAAATCTGCGGTCTGAAAAACGATGTCCCGAAATTTTTTCAGCGTGGCTTTGTCCTGATGCTCGCGCCAGCAAAGTTCCGCGTAAAAAACCGGATGCGGCTGTTGCCACACGAGAAAAGGCCCGACGGGCGAAGGCGATTCCGCGCCGCTGGGACTCGTCATCTTCGG
>CAIWFB010000060.1 GCA_903911825.1 uncultured Verrucomicrobia subdivision 3 bacterium | reverse complement strand
GATCCACCATCAGGAACGGATAGCGATGCGGGAGCATCTTCATCAATTCCTCAATGTTCATTGCGCCATCGGCCGAAGGCATGGGCTGCGGCGCGGGTTTCGCTGGCGGCGGCGAGAACGTCTGCTGCGCGCGAATGGGCTTGTTGATTTGCTCGATAATTTTACGGGCGAGTTCCACATTGCCCGCATGACCGGGGCGCACGGCGATGATGTGGCCGCGAATGGCTTTTCCGAGCAACGACAAGTCGCCGACGATATCGAGCATCTTGTGGCGGACAAATTCTTCGGGATAACGCAGCGGCTCAGTCGTCAGCACGGCGTCTTCGCGAATGACAATGGCGTTTTCCAAACTCCCGCCTTTGATGAGACCATTCTTGATGAGGTATTCAATCTCCTCGTAGAAACAAAACGTGCGGGCGTGAGCCAAATCTTTTTCCCACGTCTTGGGCGTGACCTCAGTGGAATAAAATTGCGTGAAGCGGCCTTTTTATCCGCGCTGGTGCAGGTGATTTTGAAACCTTCGTCCGGGAACAACGTCATCACCGTTTCGCCCAGCCGGATTTCCAGCGGCTCCGTGACGGTGAAAAATTCTTTCTTTTCCGCGAGTGGAGCAATGCCGGCGACTTGGATGATCTTGCAAAATTCGCGTGAGCTGCCGTCCGCGATGGGCGGCTCGTTCGCGTCGAGTTCAATGATGGCATTGTCAATGCCGTAGCCAGCCAGCGCGGCGAGCACGTGTTCAACGGTGTGAACCTTGACGTTCCCTTTGGCGAGCGTGGTGGAACGATTCGTTTCGGAGACGTTTTCCACCCGCGCTTCAATTTCCGGTTTGCCGTCGAGATCTACGCGGCGAAAGCGCACACCACTGTTGGCCGGCGCGGGCAAAATCGTCATGTTGACGCGGTTCCCGCTGTGCAGGCCGATCCCGGAAAAGCTGGCGGGGAGATTGAGAGTCTGATGATTGAGCACGTGCAGATTGAACAAAACAGGCGGGCGATTGGCAAGATTGGTTTACACCGAGCCCAGATTGGAAAATAAAAAAAGGCCGTCCGCAGACGGCCTGTGATTTTTGAAAGCGCGAACGAGCGACCTATTTTTTGGTCTTCTTGCCAGACGCAGCAGCTTTTTTGACTTTGACGGCGGCCTTACGGCGTTTGATGAGCTTGAGGCGGCGCGTTTTCTTGATCGATTTATTGAGTTGTTGTCCCATAAGTATCTTTACATTCGCGGTTGATTGCGATTTTGTGTCCGCACTATGAATTTTTCAGCGCAACGACACAATCTTTATTTGCTGGCGCTTACCTTGAGCGTGACCCTCGCCGTCGGCTGCGCCACGCATAAAAAAGAGGACAAACAAATTGCAGCGCTTCGGATTCATCTCCAGAGCTCGGAGAATATGACGGCGAGCCAAACGGTTTCGGTGTTACGCGCCAATCCGCTGGCCGTGCCCGTTTTCACCGACCCGATTCTGACGGAAGCCAATCTGACCGGCGCGGCGTTGCTGGAGACTCCCGGCGGCTTCGCTGTAGAGGTGCAATTCAACCAAAGCGGCGCGTGGACGCTGGAACAATTCACCGCTTCCAATCCCGGAAAGCACCTCGTCATTTTTGGCCAGTGGAGTGATAAAGCCATCGACAGTCGGTGGCTGGCAGTGCCCCTGATCAGTCGGCGGATCGCCAGCGGCACGCTGTCATTTACGCCGGACTGTTCGAAAGAAGAGGCCGAGTTATTTGTCCGAGGCCTGAAAAACTCCGCCAAGAAAAACCTAAAAAACGCTCTGCAATGATTTTTTTAATCGCGCGCCCGGCGGCACTCCTTACGTTCCTGCTGCTTGCGGGCATCAGTTTTGGCCAATCACCGTTTCAATTTCCCACCGCCAATCACGCGCTGTATGAATCCGGCGCGGACTTAAAATTTCTTGCCCCCACCACACCAGATCGTCCGTGGACGAGCGGTAGCTTTGGTTGCGTGCGCAACGACGGCTGGCGGATGCACGAAGGGCTGGATATTCGCAGTCTCGAACACGACAAACGCGGTGAACCGACTGACCCCGTCAAAGCCACCGCTGACGGCATGATTTTCTACTTGAGCAACAAACCCGGCCTCTCGAACTATGGGCGTTATATCGTCATCCAACACCTCGTGGATGGCCTCGAAATCTACTCGCTCTACGCCCATTTGAGCGCCATCGAACCGGGCATCACCATCGGCCGCCGCGTGGTGGCGGGTCAAGTTATTGCCACCATGGGCCGCTCCTCTAGCGCGGAAACGATTTTAAAAGAACGCGCCCACGTCCACTTTGAATTGAACTTATTCCTCAACGACCGGTTCGCCGCCTGGTTCAAAAAAAATGCGCCCGGCGAACGGAATGACCACGGTAATTGGAACGGACAAAATTTACTGGGTCTCGACCCGCTCCAGATTTTGCAAGGCGAGCGCCCCGGCGGAAAAAAATTTAACCTCGCCACTTTTCTCGCCAGCCAGACCGAACTCTGCCGCGTGCAAGTGCGCGCCACTGAATTTTCGTTTCTCAAACGTTACCCCACGCTGGTGCTCAAAAATCCCGTGGCGGAGAAACAAGGCATCGCCGGCTACGAAATCGCCCTGAACTATAACGGCGTGCCCTTCGCCTTGCTACCCCGTGCCGAATCGGAAATGAAAAGCCGCGCCAAAATCCAACTTCTCTCCGTCAACAGTGCGGTGGCCCAAGCCAACCCCTGCCGCAAGTTGGTCAAGCAGTCGGGCAGCCGCTGGCAACTGGGTGATAAGGGACTTAAGCTGCTGGAGCTCCTGGTCTATTGAAACGAAATTTCAGTTGCGGTTAAATCGGTTCGGCCTAGTTTCTCCTCATGTCAGACCGCCAAAACTCCAGCGCCGACCGGTCGCCAGCCGTTCCGGTGACTGACCTTGGCTTCACGCTGATCGAGTTGCTGGTCGTCATCGCGATCATCGCCATTTTGGCAGCCTTGCTTCTGCCCAGTTTGAGTCAGGCAAAAGTTCGCGCCAAATCAGTGGCCTGCCAAAGCAATCTCAAGCAACTCAATCTTTGCTGGCATCTTTACGAAACGGATTACAACGATTATCTCGTGCCGAATAATTCCGTAGCCGTCATCAGCTCCGGCAATAATCCCCCGCCGGGCGCCATGACGCGCGGCGTCTCCTGGTGCGCTGGCTTCAACCAGCGGATGGAAGGCGAGCCGACCAATATCGTCAACGGCATGCTCTACACCTATAACAGCGCCGTGGGCATTTATCACTGCCCGGGCGATGATTCCGTGATTGAGACGGATAGCGGTCAAAAAACCGCGACTCTCCGCTATCGGAGTTACAACATGAGCCAGTCGGTCAACGGCTATCCCGAATTTGATCCCTACCTCTTCCGCTACATTCCCGCCTATAAAAAATTCACCGAAATCCGCCGCCCGGTGCCCAGCGAACTGTTTGTGTTCATTGACGAACATGAAGACACAATTCTCGACGCCCAATTCGGCAATCCGCCCGTCGGCTCGCCTTATTTCTGGCCCGGCCTCTGGTGGGACATGCCCGCCAATCGCCACAGTCAGGGCGCGAATCTTTCCTTCGCCGACGGTCACGTGGAGCATTGGAAATGGCGCGTCCCGAAAATTTTTCGCGGCTGGTCGCAGTCCGTGCCCGATGAAGAAATGGGCGATTACACCCGCCTCCAAAACGCGATGAAAGCAGTAGATTAACCCCACCCCGCCGAAAAAAGTTTTTGACACATCCTCACTTCAACATCAATCTATCCGCATCCGTTGATTTGACGGACTCATAAAGAGTGGTTGAGGGACTGGCCCGGCGACACCACGGCAACCGATTGAATTTAGTTTCAGTGACAGGTGCCAATTCCAGCTCGAGCGTCATTAGCTTGGGAAAAAATGAGAAGAGCACAACCGTTTTGTCGCCCCTTCTCCTTGTGAGTCGGGGCTTTTTTGTTGCCCGAAATAAATTTGTAGCAGCGAACGTGAGTTCGCTCTAACTGAAAATAATGAGCCGACTCACGTCGGCTGCTACCGTTAAGAAATAAAATTTTATGAGTGAAAAGCATCAAGGTTACATGAAGGCGCTCAAGTGCCGCGAATGCGCACGCGAATACCCGCTCGAAGCCACGCACGTCTGCGAATTCGACTTCGGCCCGCTCGAAGTCGCCTACGACTACGACCGCATCAAAAAATCGCTCACGCGCGCCGCGATTGAATCGCGCCCGAAAACGATGTGGCGTTATCGCGAGCTGCTGCCCATCGCTGGCGAACCGACCGTCGGCCCGCTCGTGGGCTTCACGCCGCTCGTCAAGGCTGACCGTCTCGCGAAAGCGCTTGGCATCCGCGAACTCTACGTCAAGAACGACGCCGTCAACTACCCTACGTTGTCTTTCAAAGACCGGGTCGTCAGCGTCGCGTTGAGTCGTGCGAAGGAACTCGGCTTCACCACCGTCGCCTGCGCTTCGACGGGCAACCTCGCGAATTCCGTCGCCGCCAACGCCGCGAGCGCGGGATTAAAATCCTACGTTTTCATTCCGTCGGATTTGGAGCAGGGCAAAATTCTCAATTCGCTCATCTACGGCGCGAATGTCGTCACGATTAAAGGTCATTACGATGAAGTGAATCGTCTCTGCGCCGAGATCGCTGGTAAGTTCGGCTGGGCGTTTGTGAACGTCAATATGCGCCCCTACTACGCCGAAGGCTCGAAGAGCATGGCGTATGAGATCGCCGAACAACTCGGCTGGCGCTTGCCGGATCACACCATCGTCCCGATGGCGTCCGGTTCCTTGCTGACCAAAATCCACAAGGGTTATCAGGAATTCACGAAGCTCGGCCTCGTCGCGCCGCACGACGCGCACATTCATGGCGCGCAAGCCACCGGCTGCTCCCCGATTTCCACCGCGCAACGCGCCGGGCTCGATTTCTTCAAGCCAGTGAAGCCCGACACGATTGCGAAATCGCTCGCCATCGGCACGCCGGCTGACGGTTTCTACGCGCTCAAGGTGATGCGCGAAACCAACGCCGCAGCCGACGACGTGACCGACGACGAAATCCGCGACGCGATCAAGCTGCTCGCCGAGACGGAAGGTATTTTTGCCGAGACCGCCGGCGGCGTGACCGTTGGCGTGGCGAAGAAGCTTATTGCGTCCGGCAAGATTCCGAAGGATTCTTCCGCCGTCATCTGCGTCACCGGCAACGGCCTCAAGACCCTGGATGCCGTCAACGGTTACTGCGGCAAACCGCGTGAAATCAAGCCGAGCCTGCGCGAGTTTGAAGCGCTGCTGGCGCACGAAGAAAAAGTTAACGCTTAAAATTTATGTCAAAGAAAGTCCGCATCCCTACACCGCTCCGCAAGTTGACCAACAACGAGGAGCTCATCAAAATCAACGCCGCCACTATCGGCGAGGCGCTCGTCGAATTGCAAGCGCGCTTCCCCGGCATCCAGGAACGCCTCGTGGATGAAAAGGGCGAGGTGCGCCGTTTCGTCAACGTCTATGTGAACGAGGAAGACATCCGCTTCCTCCAAAACCGCGAGACGCCGCTCAAAGACGGCGACGAAATCAGCATCATCCCCGCCATCGCCGGCGGCTAGGCTGAGTTTTAAGTTTTGAATTCTTAATTTTTAATTCCTATGGCCACGCCCAAGAAAAAAATCGCGGCAACTAAACCGAACGACAACGTGCAGCAGCGCTTGTGGCTGATGTATCCGCCGAAATTCATCAAGAAGCCGTTCATCTACGAGGTCGGACACAAGTTCAAGGTCGTGACGAATATCCGCCAAGCCAGCGTGACGGATGAGATCGGCATCGTTTGCTTGGAACTCGACGGCGCACGCGCCGAAGTCGGCCGCGCCATCACTTGGCTGGTGAAACAAGGCGTGAACGTGGAACCGGTAGAAATCGGCGTGATCGCCGGCTAAACGGAACAATCATTTTGTGGGGACAAATAAACGGCGTGGTGATTTTCACCGCGCCGTTGAATTTTTAAGGGTGCGCGCCCGAAATCAGCGACGTATGCTCCGGCTATGAAATCATTCATCACGCGCCTCGGCTTGGTGCTGGGCTTATTGACGACCGGACTAACTGGATTCGCGGCCGATACGCGCACCAATTATCTCAAGTGGGAAAACGACATCGCCACTTTTGAACACGCCGACGCGACTAATCCGCCGCCCAAGGGCGCGGTGCTATTCGCCGGCTCCTCCACGATTCGCCTCTGGCAATCACTAGCACAGGATTTGCCGAATCTCGCCGTCATCAACCGTGGCTTTGGTGGTTCGTGGCTGGAGGATTCGACGCACTTCGCCGACCGCATCATCTTCCCCTACGCGCCGAGCAAAATCGTATTGCGCGCAGGCGGCAACGATCTGGCCTCGGGCAAATCACCCGAGCAAGTCTTTGCGGACTACCAGGAATTCGTCGCCGTGGTGCACGCAAAATTGCCGGAAGCAGAAATCATTTTCATCTCCTGGGCGCCGACCATCGCGCGCTGGAATCAGGTCGAAAAAGAAAAAACCTTGAACAAGCTCGTCGCGAATTACGCCAAGGCGCATCCCAAACTCGGCTATATCGAAACGTCTGATTTGGTGCTGGGCGCGGATGGCAAACCGAGAGCGGAATTGTTTCGCGCGGACAAAACGCATTTCAACGACGCCGGCTATCGCTTGCTCGCGGAACGGGTGCGGGCTTATTTCGCGACGGTGAAATAACTTTCCAATCGTCGTCGGGCGGTTAGATTCGCCGGGCATGGCAACTCGCATGAACAGGAGAACCGCCCGCGCCTTCACGCTCATCGAGTTGTTAGTGGTGATTGCCATCATCGCGATTCTCGCCGCGATGCTATTGCCCACACTCTCGAAAGCCAAAGCCAAGGCCACGGGCGTGCAATGTCTCAATAACTTGAAGCAACTCCAGCTCGCCTGGCTGATGTATGCAGGCGATAACAACGACTTCATTCCCGGCAACCATTGGTATTCGCAAGCGGGTTTCGGCGGCTTTCCGCGCGGCAAATTGAGTTGGTTGAGCGGCTACGAAAACTGCACTCAAGCCGACGTATCCGACAATACGAACACCGCGCTGTTTCTCGATCCGCAATGGTCCTCGCTCGGCAGCTATGTGAACTCCGCGCCGATTTACCGCTGCCCCGCCAGTCGCGTGCAAGTGTTGGAAGGCGGCGCGCTCTATCCGCTGGCGCGCACAGTGTCCATGAACGGCTGGATGGGCTACACGAACCAGCCGGACAATCCCGGTTTCATTTCGTTTCGCAAGACGACGAGCTTTACCAAGTTGCCCTCAACGGATGCCTTCGTGTTTATGGATGAACGCGACGATAGCGTGGACGATGGTTTCTTCGGCTTGGACATGGTGGATAATTATATCCGCAATTTTCCCGCCAGCGTCCACGGCGGCATTGGCTCAGTTACTTTTGCCGATGGCCATGCGGAATTGCATAAATGGCGGAGCGAAGAATTGCAAACGCCGCAACAATCCGGTGTGGCGAAAGATTTCTTGAGCGTCTGGCTGGTCGCGCCGGACAATCCCGATCTGCTTTGGCTGCGCGATCACGCCACGCGCCCGCAGTAAATTAGCTTTGCCACGACCCGCTGCCAGTTTAACTTTTGCGACTCGCGGCAGCTGCGGTTCGCGAAAAACCAGATGACGACTCCTCCGACATTAAGCGTGGTGATCCCCTGCTACAACGAGCAAGGGAACTTGATTCCTTTGGTCACCGGCATCGCGCAAGCTCTCGACCCGCTGAACACGAATTACGAGATCATCATCACCGACGATTGCAGCAAAGATGATTCGTGGAACGTGCTTAAAAAACTAGCCGCCGAGAACCCGCGCGTGCTCGCGCAAAAGCTCGCCAAGAACAGCGGGCAATCCGCCGCGTTGTGGGCGGGCATCAAAGCCTCGCGCGGCAATTATATCGCCACGTTGGACGCCGACATGCAGAACGACCCGCGCGATCTGCCGAAATTTCTCCAAGCGATGACGACCGCCGATTGCATCTGCGGATCGCGCATCGAAGTGCGCAGCCAAGGCGACAACCTCATCCGTCAGTTATCTTCCAAGATTGCCAACGGCGTGCGTAATTGGATCACGCGCGAGAACGTCACGGATTCCGGCTGCTGCTACCGCATGTTCAAACGCGAGTGCACCGCGAACCTGAAATTTTTCAAAGGCATGCACCGTTTCCTGCCGACGCTCTTCAAGATTGATGGTTACTCCGTCGCCGAAATTCCCGTGAACCATCAGCATCGGCTCACGGGCGTGAGCAATTACGGCGTGTGGAACCGGCTCTTCGCGTCGTCTCATGATTTATTTGCCGTGCGCTGGATGCAGAAAAAAATGTTCCGCTTCCAAGTCGGCGAGCAGATCAATTTCCCCCACGTTACCGAAAAGAAATTTTAGTCTCGCGTCGGTGCGGGAAATTTTATTTTCAACGGGTCGCTTCCGTTTACACTGCAGGCAATGCACTGGCTTCAATCGCTCGACATCGCGCTGTTTCATTTCATCAATGGCGCGCTGAGTAATCCGTTCTTCGACTGGCTCATGCCCATCTTGAGCGGGGCCGATGCCACGATGCGCTACTTCATCGTTGCGCTCCTCATCGGAGCCATCGTCACTCTCGTCAAAGGCGGCGCGCGCGCGCGCATCTGTCTCCTCCTGCTCGTCCTCGTCGTCGCGGTCGGCGATGGCCTCATCGTCAACAGTATCAAACATGCCGTGGGTCGCCCGCGTCCGTGTCTTGGGCTCACGGAAATCGTCGCCCGGCTTGGCTGCAGCACGTCCGGCAGCATGCCTTCCGCGCATTCCGCGAACTGGTTTGCGTGTGCGATGGTGATGTTCGTGTTCTATCGACGCAGTGCGTGGTTTATGTTTCCGCTGGCCGCTGCCGTCGCTTTTTCCCGCGTGTATTGTGGCGTGCATTATCCGAGCGACATCACCGTAGGCGCGATTCTCGGCGCAGGTTACGCGGTGGCCATCATGGTCGGGGCACAACTGCTGTGGCGTTCGCTCGGCCAAAAACTCTTCCCGAACTGGCACGCGCAATTGCCTTCGCTGCTCCAGCCCGAAACCAAATCACCGCCCACCACTCCCCAATCGGCAATCGGCAATCAGCAATTGCAGACCGACTGGCTCCATCTCGGCTACCTCGTCATCGCGCTGGCGTTGGTGGCGCGTTGGTTTTACATCGCGAGCGGCGTTATCGGCTTGAGCCAGGACGAAGCGTATCAATGGCTCTGGTCCAAACATCTCGCGCTTTCCTATTACAGCAAACCGCCCGGCATCGCTTACATCCAATGGGCCGGCACCGCGCTGTTTGGCGACACGAATCTCGGCGTGCGCTTCTGCTCGCCGCTGTTTGGCGCGATTTTGAGTTGGCTCATCTTGAATTTCCTCGCGCGGGAAATCGGCGCGCGCAAAGCCTTTCTGCTGTTGGTCATCACGTTCGCCTCGCCGCTGCTCGTCGTCGGCACGGTGCTGATGACGATTGATCCGCCGCTCGTGTTGTGTTGGATGTGGGGCGTGATCGTCGGATGGCGCGCGGTGCAGGCGGATGGCAAGACGCGCGACTGGCTCCTCTTCGGCCTCGCCACCGGCCTCGGCTTTCTCTGCAAATACAGCGCCCTCTTCGCGCCCGTGTGTGTGCTGCTTTACTTCGCCCTGCAACCCTCCGCGCGCTTTCATTTGCGACGCGCCGGTTTCTGGTTGAGCCTCGGCGTCATCGCGCTCTGCACGCTGCCGGTGCTGATTTGGAATTCCCAAAATGGCTGGGCCACCGTGTATCACGTCGCCGACAACGCCGGTTTGGACAAAGTCTGGCAGCCCACGCTGAAATACTTCTTCGAATTCCTCGGGGCCGAAGCCGGTCTGCTCAACCCCGTCTTCTTCATCGGCATGGTGTGGGCCAGTTTCGCCTTTTGGCGAACGCGTCGTGAAAAACCCCTTCAGCTTTTTCTCTTTTGCATGGGCGGACCCGTCTTCTTCGGTTTCTGGCTTTACGCCCTGCATTCCCGCGTGCTGCCGAACTGGATCGCCCCCGCCATTCCTCCGCTCTTTTGTCTCATGGCGTTGTTCTGGGCCGAACGCCGCGTGAACCTCAAGCCCTGGCTCGCCGTCGGGTTAACCCTCGGCTTAGTCATGTCCGCCGTCATGTATAACAGCGACCTCCTCGGCAAAGTCATCAATAAATTACCCGGCGACCTCGACCCCTCTCACCGCGTGCGCGGCTGGCGCGAAACCGCCCTCCTCGTCGAACGCGAACGCGCCCAATTCGATTCCTCCGCCTTCATCATCACCGAACACTACGGCACCACCGGACTCTATTCCTTTTACTCCCCGACCGCCCGCGCCGCCGCCATCGCCCATCAACCCCTCGTTTACTGCATTGATGCCGATGCCCCCGTGAATCAGATCCTGTTCTGGGACGAATACAACTACCGCAAACATCGCGTGGGCCAGAACGCCCTCTACGCCAAACGCCTCGAACCCTACAAGCTCGAAGCCGGTTGGCTCAGCAAATGGTTCCAGCATCAACCCATCGGCTACGCGGAAATTCCCCCGCCCCTCCCCGCGCCCGACCGCATCCTCGCCCAATTCACCAGCGTCACCAACCTCGGCGTCCGCGAAATCATTTTTCCCGACGGCCGCGTCTTTCAACGCGTGCAACTCTACGGCTGCTACGGCTTGAAATAATTTCATGGTCGCCCACGCCACGTTCCTCCCCGCGCGCGACTACGACCTCGCCGCCACCCTCACCTCCGGCCAAGCCTTCCGCTGGTATCGCGTCGGAGCCGACTGGCACGGCATCGTCGGCCAACATTTTCTGCAACTGACCCCCACGCCCCACGGCATCCATGCCCGCGCCGCCGCGCCCGTTGCCGATTGGGACTTCCTCCGCCATTATCTCCAGACCGAGATTGATTACCCCGCCATCCTCCGCAGCTTTCCCGACGACGCCCCCATGCGCGCCGCCGTCGCCGCCAGCCCCGGCCTGCGGTTACTTCGGCAAGACCCGTGGGAGACCCTCGCTTCCTTCATCCTGTCCGCCACGAAACAAATCGTTCAAATCCGCCAAATCGTCGCCCTCCTCTGCGACCGCTACGGCGAACCCACCCACGGCGGCGGCCCCGCCCGTTTTCCCACGCCCGCAGCCTTGGCCGCTGCGGGCGAAGCCGCCCTGCGCGACTGCAAAATGGGCTTTCGCGCGCCGAACCTCTGGCAAGCCGCGCGGGAAATTGCCGAAGGCCGAATGGATTTAGCGCAACTCCACACCCTCAACTACGCCGCCGCGCGCGACCGACTAATGACTCTGCGCGGCGTGGGCGGGAAGATTGCCGACTGCGTTTTGCTCTTCGCCTACGGATTTGATTCCGCGTTTCCTGTAGATGTGTGGATTGAACGCGCGTTGCAGGAACTTTACTTTCCCCGCCGTCGCGCCAGTGCGAAGCGATTGCGGAAATTCGCCGCCACGCATTTCGGCCCGCACGCCGGCTACGCCCAGCAATATCTTTT
>CAIWFB010000059.1 GCA_903911825.1 uncultured Verrucomicrobia subdivision 3 bacterium | reverse complement strand
CTTCGAACACGGTCAATTCCAGCTTAGCGTGGCCGAGGTCGAGGTGGAAATGTTCGCCGTGACCGTGGTCGTGGCCATGATGATGGTGCTCACCGGCGTCATGGATGGCGGCGCGGGTGCGGAGATACATCCAGATCGCGAGCACGAGGATGGCCCCGGCGGAACCAAGTTGGAGATAGGCATCGAGAGATTCGGAATTCCATTGGCTACCGTAGTGCAAGGCCAAGGCCGCGAGCACCCAGATGATGAGAGAGTGGGAGATGGCGGCCGAAAGCCCGAGCAACACGACCTGACCCACAGTGCCGCGAATGGCGACGATGAAAGCGGCCATGAGCGTCTTGGAATGGCCGGGTTCGAGCCCGTGCAAGGCCCCGAGCAGAATGGCGGTGGGAATGAAAAACCACAGGTTGCCGGAACCGTTCTGCAAAGCGTGCATCAAAGAATCCATGGGGGAAAGATGACGGTGAAAACGGGGATTGTCACGGCAAAGCCGTGGTTGATTCGATGAAATCCTCGGCGAGTTGGCCAACGAGCGAGGGAGAAGAAACTGTTAGCACGGGCGACCCAAGATATTTGCGGAAACCATCGAACAAGGGTTGACGTCTTTCGAGTCAGGACTAGTTTACTTGCAGCTTGGGGGGAAAGGCAGTCATGAAACTTGGAACTATAAAAGTGTTGATCGTGGAGGATTCGGAAAACGATACCGTTTTGTTGATCCACGAATTGCAAAGCCTCGGAGCCACCATCGTTTATGAACGGGTGGAGACGGCAGCAGATTTTTTGGCGGCGCTGCGCAGCGATTCGTGGGATGCGGTCCTGGCAGATTACGTCTTGCCCCAATTCAGCGGGCCGGAAGCGTTGAGAATTTTTAAAAACGAAGGACAGGACATTCCCTTCATGATGGTTTCGGGCGTTCATGGCGAGGAACATGCCGTGGCGATGATGAAAGCCGGGGCGGATGATTATCTCTTGAAAGGAAATCTGATGCGGCTGGTGCCGGCGTTGGAGCGGGAGATGGAGGCGAGCAAAGATCGGCGGCGGCGCAAACGGGCGGAAGGCGCGATGCAGTATCTCGCGGCGATCGTCGAATCCAGCGAGGACGCCATCTACGGCAAAAATCTCGATAGCATCATCGTCAGTTGGAATCCGGCTGCCGAACGCTTGTTCGGTTTCAGCGCGGAGGAGATCATCGGGCATTCCATCACAGCGCTCTTTCCTTTGAAACGCCGGGATGAATTACTGGATATCTTCACCACCATCCGGCGGGGCGAAACGGTGGGCATCCGGGAAACGGAACGGTTGCATAAGAGCGGGCGCATCATTCCCGTCTCGGCCACCGTCTCGCCGATCATTGATGCCACGGGGAAAATCATCGGCGCTTCCACCATCGTCCGCGATATCAGCCAACAGAAACAGGCAGAACATGGACGCCAATTGCTGATTGAAGAACTGACGGCCACGGTGCAAAAAGTCCAGACCCTGTCGGGGATGCTACCGATCTGTGCCAGCTGCAAACGGATCCGCGATGACCACGGTTACTGGCAACAGGTGGAAGCCTACCTCACCAAACATTCAGACCTCGTCTTTTCTCACGGCATCTGCCCCAAATGCGCCGACGACTATAAGCAGCGTTTGATCATCCCGAACCGATAAGCCAGAACCGCCTTCCGGCTTGCGACAACGCGGCGCGGCGACACCTTGGCGGACGGGAAAATGCGGGAAATTTTGGCTGGCACAGAAATGGCTAGGCTGAAACTTGACTT
Organism: uncultured Verrucomicrobia subdivision 3 bacterium; assembly: GCA_903911825.1. GTDB lineage: Bacteria > Verrucomicrobiota > Verrucomicrobiia > Limisphaerales > UBA11358 > UBA11358. Next base: position 9,207 of record CAIWFB010000059.1, on the reverse strand, counting down.
TGCCCCAAGCGAGATGCACGGTGAAGCCAGTTCCCATCGCCACCATGAATTCCTGCCCAAAAAAGCCCTGCTGCCGGTTCGCGACCGTGGCTACGCCTGCAAAAAAAATCGTCCACTTTTCGCGCTGCCTTGTCATTTTTTTACTCCTCGGCGCGGCGCATAGCGCTACGGCGGCGATGATTGACCTGACGACGAACGGCATGAGCGACGTGTGGGAACAACTTTATGGCGCGAGCGGCTTGGCGCCGGGAGCCGATACGGATGGCGATGGTTTTTCCAATCTTCAAGAAGCTCTGGCCGGCACCAGCCCGGTGAACGCCAATTCCTTTCCGAAAATTTCCAACGCGGCGATGGTCGCCACGAATTTCAGCGTCACGATCCCCGTCGAGTTAGGGAAACAATATCAACTCCAGAGCGTCACCAGCCTCGGCGCCACGAACTGGGTGGTCGAGACGAACATCGTGGTGCGGAGCGGGACGACGCTAACCCTCACGTCGCCGGGCAGCGCGGCAGGCAAATTCTTTCGCACAGCCGTTTCGGATGTGGATACGGACGGCGACGGGGTCAACGACTGGGAAGAATATAAATTGGGCCTCAATCCGTTGGACGCGTTGAGCAACGGCCAGATTGATGGCGTGGGGCAATTGCTGAATGACTATGCGTATGCGACCGGTAAGTTCGGCACGCAAAACATTTTCTCCATCGCCGCGACGGACCCGACGACCATGCAACCCGACCCCGGCCAAGCCCCGACCGACCTCGGCACGCTCACGATTTCGCGCGGCGGCTTTCCGCTCAAATCCGTCGCGGTGACGTTGACCCTCGCGACGGGCGCGGGCTTCGCGACGGAAGGCATTGATCACATGGCGTTGCCGCGCACCGTGACGTTTCCGGTGGGCGTCAGTTCGCAAAACATTTCCGTCACGCCGCTCGCCAATACGAATCTCCGTTCATCTGTGCTGGCGATGCTGAAGCTGTTGCCCGGGACGAATTACACCGTCACGATCAACAGCAACGCGAGCGTGGTGATCTATCCGAGCGCCACAGCCACGGGCACGGGTTTGAGCGCGATGTATTACACGAACAGCAGCACGGCCTACACGAACGTCGCCAACTTCAACCCGACAAATCTGTTCCTGACGCGCGTGGATCCTTTCATTGATTTCACTTACACCAACGGCACGTCGCCGAACTTGAGCAATGGCTTTTATTCCGTCCGCTGGGTCGGTCAGGTGTTGCCGCAATATTCAGAAACGTATTACTTCGCGGTGCGTTCCGACGACGGTTGCAAGTTGTGGGTGAACGACCAGCTCATCATTGATAATTGGAAATCGCAGTCCGCTACGGAAGTCGTCAACACCATCCCACTGCAAGGCGGCACGCGTTACAATCTCCGGTTAGAGTATCTGCAAGCTGGCGGCACGGGCGCGGCGCGACTCTCGTGGTATAGCGCGAGTCAGGCAAAAATCGTCATCCCGCCGGAACGACTGTTCCCGACGAATACTTCCTCCGGACCGGCGACCATCACGAGTTCCCTTTACGCCGTGGGATTCTTGGGACAACCGTTCACCTTCGCCGTGACGGGCGCGAATACGCCGACGAATTTCACCGCGACTGGGCTACCACCGGGTTTAGGTTTCACCGCCACGAATGCGCTCATCAGCGGCGTGCCGACGTTGGCAGGGAATTTCCAAACGACGTTGACCGCGAGCAACAGTGCCGGCGTGGGCGCGTCGCTCGTGAATATCCAGGTGTTTGATACCGGCAGCACGGTGGTGCGCGAAGTGTGGACGGGCGTGCCCGGCACGAACATCGCGGACATTCCCGTGGCCACGGCGGCGACGTTGACCAACACGCTGGGGACGCTTGAAGGAATAACGAATTTTGGCGTCAACTACGGCGAACGCGTGCGCGGCTATCTCACGGCACCGGTGACGGGTAATTATTATTTCTGGCTCGCGGGCAGCGACGCCGCCGAACTTTGGATCGGCAACGACAACGAACCCGCCAACAAAATGAAGCGCGCCAGCGTTTCACCCATCGGCGGCGGCACGACGTTCCGCAATTGGACGGCGCAGACGAATCAACAATCCAAATGGCTCTCGCTCGTCGCAGGACAGAAATATTATCTCGAAGTGCTGCACAAAGCGGGCACCACGGCCAATGATCATTGGTCAGTGGGCTATTCGATCGATCCCATCGGCACGAACGTTGTGCCCACGAACATCGTGCCAGGTTATTTACTCTCCCGCTATTATCCCCTGCCCGTGAAATTACTTTCCGGCACGCTCTACACGGCGAACATGCTCGCGCTGGCGGGCGTGAACAGCACCGCCGTCGGCTCGGCGACGTTGCTGGTGAGCGCGGATGGCTTGAGCGCGGTGTTGAATTATTCCGTGAACGGCATCGCTAGTTCGCACATTGACCATATCTATTCCGATCCGTATCTGATGAGTCCCAAGACGTTGATGTATGACATCGCTGCCGCCACGCCGCGCGCAGATGGTAGTTATCTGTGGAACCTTACGCCGTCGGGTTCGTTGACGGTGGCGGACATTCAGGAAATTTTGATCGAAGGTAAAGCCACCATTGAAATTCAATCGCCCGCTTTTCCCGGTGGCGAAATTGGCGGGCACTTCACGCTCGCGAATGGTTCGCAAACCTTCACACCACCGCCCGCGCCACCCACGTGGACGGATGACCACACCACGGCTAGCGCCGCCGCGCGTTTTCTGATTCAAGCCAGCTTCGGCCCGAGCGCGACGGAAATCGCGAACGTGCAAACGCTCGGCTACGCGGCGTGGATCAGCAATCAATTCAATCTCCCCATCGGCTATCACTTACCCGTGGTGCTCAGCAAAATGAGCGCAGATCCCACGACGCCGTTTCCAAGTGCGTTGACGTTCAATGCGTGGTGGCAGCAATCCATCACCGCGCCCGACCAATTGCGCCAGCGCGTCGCATTCGCCTTGAGCGAAATCATGGTCGTCTCTGAAAACGGCGTGCTCACCGACCGCGCAAGCTGCCTCTCGGATTACTACGACACGTTGCTGGATTATTCTTTTGGCAATTTCCGTGACCTGCTCAAGGCTGTGACGCTCACGCCCGCGATGGGACTTTACCTCGACATGCGCGGCAATGACCTGGGCAACATCGTCACCGGCATCCATGCGAATGAAAATTACGCGCGCGAAATCCTGCAATTATTTTCCGTCGGTCTTTACCGCCTGTGGCCGGATGGCTCGCTCATCTTGAGTTCGCAGAACGCGCTCATCCCGACCTACGATCAGAATAACATCCTCGGTTTCGCCAGCACCTTCACCGGTTGGAATTATTATCAGACCAATCAGGCGAACGGCCGCTTGCCCACCGGTTTTTCGCCCGCGCAAAATTTCACCAACTTCATGACACTCGTGCCGACGCATCACGAACTCGGCACGAAAAAGCTGTTGGATAACGTCATGATTCCCGCCGCCGTCGGTTTACAGACGAATTCCGCGCAAACGAATTTTGACACCTACTGCTCACAGAATCTGGAAGCCGCCCTCGACTCCATCTACAACAATCCCAACGTCGGCCCGTTCGTCTGCCGCCAATTGATCCAACGCCTCGTCACCAGTAATCCGAGCCGCGAATATCTTTATCGCGTCGTCCAAAAATTCAACGACAACGGCAGTGGCGTGCGCGGTGATTTGAAAGCCGTCGTGCGAGCGATCCTGCTCGATTACGAAGCGCGCAGCACGAATCTGCTGACGGTTCCGACCTTCGGCAAACAACGCGAACCGTTGCTGCGCGTCACCGCCGCCGCCCGCGCCCTGCCCGCGCCAGCCGACAACGGCGGCACTTATTCGCAGAACGGCAATCAAACCATCACGCTCACCACGACCAATATTCACCGCTTGAATACGGGTGATACCGTCGCGCTCAATTTCGCGGACACCTCCGGCAATCCGCCGCCGCCGAGCCAGAACTACAGCGTCACGACCACCGGCGCAAACACGGTCACGATTACCGCGCCCAACCTCGTCACCGGCATTTACTCCCAAAATACGAACATCATCAGCGTTACCATCGGCAGCCACGGACTGGTCGCCGGCAATGCGATTTATCTCACCTTCACCACCGGCGGCGCGAGTAGCGGTTTGTATTCCGTCATCACGAATGTGTCCACCTCCGTCTTCACCGTAGCCACGCCGGACAGCGCCGTGCGCTCGGGCAATTGTCTCTTCCCGCGCATCGCAGCGAGCGGCTTCACGCAGTCCGGCACCAACTTAACGGTTTATTGCTCCGCACCGCATGGCTTGGTCACCAACCAAACATTTTTCGTGAACGTGAACACGGTGCTGATCCCGCCGGGCCAATACCAAGTGAAAACGATTCCGAACGCGAATCAGTTCACGTTCAACACCACCAATTCGCAATCCAATCCGCAGAGCGCCTTTAATCTCTATCCGTTCGGAGCGCCGCCGTTAAACCGCAGCGGCACGGTGAGCGCGCAATTCAACACGTGGAACATGGGCGACACGGCGTCGAGCACCACTTACAACCTCGCGCAATCGCCGCTCGGAGCGCCGACGGTGTTCAACTTTTTCTTTCCGGATTATCAATTTCCCGGCGTGCTCTCCTCCGCTGGTTTGACCACCCCGGAATTTCAACTCACCTCCGATACGAGCGTGGCCTTGCAGATGAATTTCCTCCAAGCTGGCATTCTCGGCAACCTCGCCAACACGAACGGTCTCTCCAGCTACAACCAAGGCAACGGTGCCGTGACCCTCGATGTCGGCCCGTGGCTGACGACTAATTTTACGTTGAGCGCGAACATTCCGGCGCTCGTGGATTCGATGAATACCTTGCTGGTCGCCGGGCAATTGACGCCCGCCGTCAAAACTAGCATCGTGAATTATGTCACCAACACCGTGAACTTTCCCACGCCCACCAACCAGACCCAGATGCGTGACCGCGTCCGCGCCGTGGTCCACCTCATTCTCTGCTCGCCGGATTACACCGTGCAAAAATAAACGCCATGAACGACAAAAACATTTCCATCTCCCGTCGTGAATTTATCCGCCGCGCCGCCTGCGCCGCCGTCGGCACGGCAGCGATGACTTCGGCCATCCGCGATTTGCGCTTCATGAATGCCGCTGTGGCGCAATCCAACCTCACGGATTACAAAGCGCTCGTCTGCATTTTCATGGCGGGCGGCAACGACTCGAACAACATGATCCTTCCGACCGTCACGTCGGAATATAATAACTACGCCGCCATCCGCACACCCGTGCTGGCCATTCCTTCGAGCGCGATTCTGGGCACCGGCTACACGGATGGCGCAGGCCACAGCTACGGCTTGCATCCGGCGTGCCCGCAACTTCAAACCCTGTTTGCAGAAGGCAAACTCGCCTTCCAACTCAACACCGGCACGCTCGTTTATCCGCTGACGCGCGCACAGTATCAATCCAGTCTCTACAAAAAACCACCGCAACTTTTTTCCCACGCCGATCAAGTCACGCAATGGCAGACCAGCATCGTGGATCAACCCGCGCTCACCGGCTGGGGCGGACGCTGCGCGGATTTACTGAATTCCGTGCAACCGAACGCGCCTATTTCATTGTCCGTTTCGCTCGCAGGCGCGAACACGTTTGAAGTCGGCAACATTGTTTCGCAATACGCCGTTTCCACCAGCGGCGCGATTGCCCTTCAAGGTGTCACCGGCACGCGCCTCGCGGCACTCACGAACATTCTCGGCCTGTCGTATCCGAATATGCAGGCGCAGGCTTACTCGGATGTCGCGGAACATTCCATCAACACCGGCAGCTTGCTCAACAACGCCATCGCCGCGACGAGCAGCGCAAACTTTTGGACGAATCCGTTTCCCACGACCGTCACTTCGCCTACGGGTGGCAATGCTTTTACGTCCAGCTTGAGCTCGCAATTGCGCATGGTCGCCCGCTTGATTGAAGCGGGTAAACGTGACGCCGCCGCTGGTGGTTTCGGCATGAAGCGGCAGATTTTTTTCTGTCAGGTCGGCGGCTACGATTTGCACACTGGCCAGACGACTTATACCGCCAACAACCCAAACAACGTGCTCGTCGGCCCGCACGCGAATCTGATGGCGGAATTGAGTCAGGGAATGTTCGCGTTCCAACGCGCGATGGAACAACTCAACTTGTCCAACAACGTCACCACCTTCACCTCCAGCGATTTTGGCCGCACGTTTCCGTGCAATGGTCAGGGCAGCGACCACGGTTGGGGCAGCCACCATTTCATTCTCGGCGGCGCGGTGCACGGCGGTCAGGCGTATGGCAAATTTCCCGCGCTCGCCATCAATGGCCCCGACGACACCAGCACGGGCCGCTGGATTCCGACGACGGCGATTGATCAATATTTCGCCACCATCGCCACGTGGTTCGGCGTGGATCCGAGCAATCTTGGCACGGTGTTTCCGAACCTCGGTCGCTTCGCTTCACCGAACTTGGGTTTTCTGTAATGAAAAAAAATCTCTGGGAAGCCCTCGCTGTGTTTCTTGTTTTCGGCGTCATTGGATATTTTGCGCTAAGACCGGATGCCACTCAGCCGAACGTCACATCGCAGACCCAAATCGCGCCTGCTGCCATGGAAAAAACCGCAGCGATTACAACCACCTCGGCCGGCGCAACCAACTTAGCTGCGACCTCAACGTCCGTGCCGGAAAAAATTCTCCCCACCGCCGCGCCCACAAGCGTCCTCGCTGCAGCGGGTGAAGCGCATCTGCCCGAAATCACCAGCATGGAACCAGTCGCTGTTTTGGAAAATGTCCGCAGCGCCATCCGCAATTATGGCCAACGCTTCGGCGGCAATCCCGTGGGCTCTAATGCAGAAATCACGCGCGCCTTGAGCGGCGAAAATGCCAAACAGATCAACTATTTTAACGCCGAAGCGGGCATGCGCTTGAACGACCAAGGCGAATTAATTGATGCGTGGGGCACGCCTTTTTTCTTCCATCAACTCTCCGCGTCACAAATGGAAATCCATTCCGCCGGCCCCGATAAAATCCTGTGGACGCTGGACGATCTAGTGACGCACTGATTTCACCGCGATTTTTGAGCGGAAGTTTTCAGCGGATACAGCCCCGGACAGCAGCCGAAGGTTTCGTGAAAAGCCGCGCTGAAATGACTCAAGCTGCTGTAACCGACTTCGAGCGAAACTTCGGTCACGTTGAACTCGCGCGATTTGAGCAATTCCGCTGCGCGCTCCATCCGTAACTGGCGCAAGTGCTGCGTGATAGTCTGACCAGTCTGCGTGGAAAAGATGCGGCTCAAATAAAAATGGCTGCACCCGATTTTTTTGCCGAGTTCTTCCAACGTCGGCGGCTCGGCGAGATTTTGTTTCAGGAGAAAGACGACTTGCTCCACGCGTTCCTGCGCGAGTCGTTGCTGGCGCGTGCAGAACATTTCTTTTTCTGGCGGTGGCTGGATGAGAAAGGTGAGCGCCAGTTCCAGCGCTTTGCATTGATACCACAGCGGCTGCGCGGTGGCATAAACGGGCGGCTGACGGAGGGTGGAAATCAATTGCTGCTGAGCGGCACCTAAGCGCACGGGCACGCTGGCTGCGGGCGCGGCGGGGCGATTTTCGATGGCCGCCGACACGATAGGATGCAACATGGCTTCCAGGCCGACTAAATGTTTAGCGAGAAAGGCACCGGAAAATTCCACGGTCAGAAATTGATGCTGCTCTTGGGCGGCGCGTTTGGCGGCCAGCGGTTTTTCCTGGCGATAATAAAACCCCGCCGTGCCCGAGGTGAATTCGGCGCGTTGACCAGCACTTTCAACATAGCCGTGCCCTTCGAGATTCAGGCAGAGTTCCACGCAGCCAGGATGGAAGCTGGGGGCCCAATCAAATTCCTGCTTCGCCAGAAAATCATGCCACTCGATGCTGAAACCAACACCGCGAAAACTACCGAATAACGGTTGCCACCCGCTGCCGACATCGCGCCACACGGCGGCTTCCGTGTGAGGCGGGATAACTTTGGGAGCCGATTTTTTGGAGTCAGCGCTCATGTAAACGCACTGAAATAGCTGTGTTACTTCGAGACGCCCCGTTCGCTGGCGCGAACGAATTGCACGAGATACTGCACCTCGGGCAACGGCGGCAGTTCTGCCTCGATTTTGGCGAGTGCGTTCGGAGTTGAGAGTCCTTCGCGAAATAGAACTTTGTAAGCGGCGCGTAAGGCGGCTTGCGCCTCATCAGAAAACCCAGCGCGCTCCAAACCGATCTTGTTGATGGTGCGAGTTTCGCCGGGATTGCCATCCACAATCATGAACGGCGGCACGTCTTGCACGATTTTGGAGCAGCCGCCGATGATGGAATATTTACCGATGCGACAGAACTGATGAACCGCTGAAAAACCGCTGATGATAGCGTGATCGCCCACCACGACATGCCCGGCTAGTCCGGTGTAACCGGACATGATGATGTGATTTCCCAGAATACAGTCGTGCGCGACGTGCGCTTGAATGAGAAATAAATTATGCGAGCCGATGACGGTGGCTTCGCCATCGTTTGTGCCGCAATGCACGGTGGCGCCTTCGCGAAAGACATTTTTATCGCCAATCTCCAAGCGCGGATTGCCGCCCTTGTATTTTAGATCTTGCGTTTTGGTGCCGATGGCGACGAAAGGAAACACTTCATTACCCGCGCCCATCTTGGTGTAACCATCCACGACAACGTGCGAATGGAATTTATTGTTCTCGCCGAGAATAACGTTTTCGCCGATGACACAGAATGGGCCGATTTCGCAACCGGAACCAACCTGCGCTTGGGGATGAATGATGGCGGAGGAATGGATCATGCGTCGCGAAGCATAAAGGTGACTTCGGCCTCGCTGACGATTTCGCCGTCCACTTTGCAAACCCCGTTGGCTTTGCCCAGCTTGCCACGAATCTTGGTCAGCTCAATTTCAATGACCAGAACATCACCGGGCACCACGGGCTTGCGCCATTTCACTTCTTCAGCGGCCATGAAATAGGCGATTTGATTCGCCGCTTCAATGCGCTTGAGCAGGAGAATGCCAGCGACTTGCGCCATCGCTTCAAGCTGCAACACGCCCGGCATGATCGGGTGTCCGGGGAAATGGCCTTGGAAAAAAGGCTCGTTCATCGTCACATTTTTGACGCCGACGATGTGATTGCCTTCCATCTTCAAAATGCGATCCACCATCAGGAACGGATAGCG
>CAIWFB010000058.1 GCA_903911825.1 uncultured Verrucomicrobia subdivision 3 bacterium | reverse complement strand
ATTTTCAAAGGCGGCACTTCGTTGTCGAAGGTTTTCAAAATCATCAACCGTTTCTCGGAAGACATAGATATTTCCATGGACCGTGGCTTTCTTGGTTACGGCGGCACGAACGAACCGGAGGCCGGCACCAGCAACAAGGAAAAGCAGCGGCGCGTGGAAGGATTGATGGCCGCGTGTCAGCAAAAAATCGCGGATGAATTCATGCCGGCATTACACCGCGCCATTCAGGGAAAGATTGCCCGCGCCGACAAGTGGTCGTTGCTGCCGGACGAATCCGACCCTGACCAACAGACATTGCAATTTACCTACCCGTCATCGCTACCGAGCGGCGGTTCCGGCTATGTCCGCCGGGCGGTGAAAATTGAAATGGGCGCGCGCTCCGACCACTGGCCATACGAAGCCAAATCCGTGACCCCCTATGTAGCGGAATTATTTCCGGAAGGGTTTAAGCAGGCGACGTGCGCGGTGAAAGTGTTGTCGGCGGAGCGGACGTTCTGGGAAAAGGCGACGATTCTGCATTCAGAATTTCATCGTCCGGCCGAGAAACCAACACCCGTCCGGTTGTCCCGGCATTACTGCGATTTTTACGAATTGATCCGTAAGGGAGTTGCCCAGCGTGCCGTCAGTCAAATTGAGTTGCTCCACCGCGTGGCGCAACACAAGAACCTGTTTTTCAAATCATCTTGGGCGAAATATGGTGAAGCAACCAAAGGAACTTTGAAAATATTGCCGCCCGAACACCGTCTCCCGCTGTTGCAATCTGATTATGTGAACATGCGGGAAATGTTTTTTGGCGAGCCGCCCAAATTTGACAGCATCCTCACCTTGCTGAAAGAGTGGGAACACGAATTTAATCGCGGATAATCTTTTAGCCCCGTAAGCACATGGCGGGCGGCTGGCAGCGCTCTTCCCCTTGCCATCACTTCACAAAACCACCTTGTTTGTGATAGTATTCCCATTGGAGGCGAATCATTTTCTTTGATTCGCAATCAGTTCATCAAACTGCATATCCCCTGGCCGCTGTAAAACGCCGTCCGCGCTCACAGCCCAGTCCACCACCCGAAGCAAAACCTGCTTCGGCGGGTTGGACGGCAGAAATGGAGACTCCCATGAAAGCTCAAATCTGTGAGCGGATTACCGAACGGATCGAAACCTTGCTGGCAACAGGTGTCGTTCCCTGGCACAAACCTTGGAAGGCCAGCACCGGCCTCCCACGGAACCTCGTCACAAATCATCCCTATCGCGGCATCAATGTGTTCCTGCTCATGTCCATGAGCTATGAATCACACCACTGGCTTACGTTCCGTCAGGCCGTCCAGCTTGGCGGCGGCGTAAAAAAGGGTGAAAAATCCTGTCCGGTCGTCTTCTGGAAACAGACGACGATTGAGGACAAGGAGTCCGGCGAGCCGCAGAAAATCCCGCTGCTCCGCCTATATCATGTCTTCAACGTCGCACAATGCGAGGGGTTGAAGTCCATGCCGGCACCGGCAGCGGTTCCACTGGCCATCACCAGCGCGGCGGAAATTGTGGCGAAGATGCCACAGCCGCCCGCCATCAAGCACGGCATGACGCGAGCCTACTATTCGCCGTCCGACGACACCGTCGGAATGCCGGAGCGGAATCGGTTCGAGACCGAGGACGCTTACCACGCGACCCTCTTTCACGAACTGGTGCATGCCACCGGCCACGAATCGCGGTTGAAGCGCGCCAGCATCATGGAACGGAACGGATTCGGCACCATGCCCTACTGCAAAGAAGAGCTGGTCGCCGAACTCGGCAGTGCGTTTCTGTGCGGATATGCGGAGATCATTGACCGGACGATTGACAATTCCGCCGCCTACATCGAAGGCTGGCTGGATTCCTTGAAGGACGACCCGACGCTTATCGTCTATGCAGCAGCCCAGGCGCACAAGGCAGCAGACTTCATCCTTGGGAACGGCCAGGAAGATTCTGTGGTCAATGCCACGGAGAAAATCACGCCGCCGCCACTCGTGGAGGCGTGCGCATGAAAACCATCCACCCCAAGGAATTCAAGGTCATGGCACTGCGGGATTGCCCCGTGCCCAGCGAGATGCTGGTGTGCGAGACACCCCGGCAGGTGGCTGACTACTGGCGGTTACACATTGCCACGACACCGCAATTCAATCCTGAATGCGAGTGCATGGCGGTGCTGATGTTGAACACCCGCAACCGGGTGAAGGGGCATCAATTGCTCACCATCGGCACGCTGGACACCATCCTGGTGCACCCGCGTGAAGTGTTCCGTTGTGCCATCATTGCGGCGGCGGCTTCCGTCATATTGATCCACAATCATCCCAGCGGTGAGCCAACGCCATCCGAGGCGGACATCAAGGTGACTCGCGATTTAATTCGCGCCGGTCAACTGCTGAAAATCGAATTAACCGATCACGTCATCATCGGCAATCCGAACTACAGTTCTTTGCGTGAATTAGGTTTTTTCTTTTAGCTCCGGGTAATGCCGAGTTCACGGGGTGATTCTTCAGAACGCTGAAGAACCACCCCTTTTTAATTTCTTCGACTCGGCATTATCAAAGGCTTTGCAGGAACGCCATCAGTTGATCGGGCGGGCGGTATCGGGGAGGCCGTCCGTAGAAGGGCTCGGTCTTGGCGAGCGCCTTTTCTTTGAGTTCGAGGCTGGCGTGGAGGTAAATTTGTGTCGTGTCCATTCGTTCGTGTCCGAGCCACAGAGAGATGACGGAACGATCCACACCGGATTGGAGTAATTCCATCGCCGTGCTGTGACGCAGGACGTGTGGAGTGACGCGTTTGTTTTTCAGAGACGGACACTGTGGTCGCGCCAAGGCCACATGCTTGGCCAGCAGATATTGAACTCCGTCCCGGCTTAACGATTTGCCGCGTATGTTGGGAAAGAGCGGCTCGCCGGGTTGGACGTTACGCTCCCGCAGCCATGCACGGAGTGTCGTGACCGTTTCCTTGCGCAAGGGAACGCAACGCGATTTGCGCCCTTTGCCGATGCAACGCACATGCGCGCCGGTGTCCAAAGCAATGTCCTGACAACGCAGGCCGATGATCTCCGAAAGGCGCAGCCCTGTTTGCAGAGCCAGCAAGAGCAACGCATGATCACGGCGACCTGACCAGGTTTGCTGATTCGGTGCGGCCAACAATGCTTCTGCTTCTTTCCGCGTGAGGAAGTCTATCGACCTCTTGATATGACGTTTGCTCTTGATCGCCAAGACGCGTTGGGCCAACGCGCCGAGAGCAGGTTCTTGCAGGGCGACATAATGAAAGAAGGAATGGATGGCGGCCAGACGCACATTGCGACTGCGGGCGCTCACGCCACGGTCTTTTTCCAGATGATCGAGGAAGCGGCACACAAAGGAAGCATCCAAGTCTTGCATGGCCAAGACGGTTGGATGCTTCTTTAGATTTCGATGAGCAAAGCCGATCAGGAGGCGGAACGCATCCCGATAATTCGCAATCGTGTGCGGACTGGCGTTGCACTCATGCATCAGCCGCTGCGTGAAGTAGGCTTGCAGCAATTCGGAGAAGGTGGCTTGCGTTTTCATCGCCCCGCCTCCTTCGGTTGCAGACGTTGCGTTGCCAGTTGCAACAGTTCTGGCACCGCCGAGAGATACCAGTATGTATCGCGAACATGCACGTGGCCGAGATAGGTGCTCAACTCCGGCAAGCGCGCCTCCACATCCGTATCGGTGCGATACCACTGAAGCATGGTCTGGATCGCAAAGTGATGCCGCAGGTCATGCACGCGTGGGCCGCGTTGGTCGCCGGGCTTGCGCAGACCGGTTTGGCAGGCCACCAACAAGAACCAGCGATTGACGGAGTCATATCCCAGCCGAACGCCACCGTCCCAGACAAAGAAGGCCGGATTTCGGCGCTTCGAATAAATGTCATCGCGGATCGAGGCATAACGCCGGAGTGCCGCAACGGTCGAGGAATGGAGCGGTGCCAGTCGAGTCTTGTTTCCTTTCGCCAGGCGGATGGTCAACTGCTCGCGATCCCAATCAACATCGCCACAGTCCAGATTCAGCGCCTCACTCACTCGCAGGCCGGTCGTTGCCAAGAGACCCAACAGCGTGCCCAACGTCGGACCTTTGATCGGATTGGCTGGAGCGATTTGATACGACACCTCAACTAATCTGCGGACGTCCTCATCGCGGTAAAGCTGTGGCGACCGCCGACGAATGTGGTAAGGCAGCAGCTTGGGCGAAGGCACTTCCGTGCGTGGATCAACTGTGCTCAGGTATTCGGCAAAGCGCCGGACCGTAGCTAGTCGGCTGCCGCTTTGCACCCGTTTGGCGTTTGGCGGCTGAGTGGCCCATTTGAGCGCGAGCTTGGTGGTGACGAATGGCGCTCGTTTCGCCTCTGCAAAACGAATGAAGCTGCGCAGCGACGTCTCCGCGCTGTGCAGCTTGAACCCCAGTCCCCGCCGGAGCTTCAGGTAATTGGTGAGATGAACTCGCAGGGGGTTCATTGGACACCTCCCGGCCACGGCTGCGCCAAAGCGCGCAGCGCCTTCACATCCACTTTTGCATAAATCTCCGTGGTCTGCATTTGCTGATGCCGCAGCACCTGGCCAATTTGGGTTAGCGAAGCACCGCTCCGCAGGAGGTTCGTGGCCAACGAATGGCGCAGCAGATGTGCGCCATGATTTATTGGATTAAGGCCGGCGCGCGCCAAGGCCCGATTCACAACGCCGCTCACGGCATTGGGCGGACTGCTGAAGCCCGCATACGGTGCCTTGCACTGAACGAATACGCGGCGCGTTGAACAGCGAGGGCGTCCCCTTTTCAGATAATCCGCCACGGCTTTGCCGACCTCCTGAAGCAGCGGCATCCGGTCCACTCGGTTGCCTTTGCCGTGGATCACCAACTCCCCGGCAGTCCAATCAATGTCGTCCAACTCAAGGTTGGCCACCTCGCTGGCACGCAAACCAAGCCGGGCCAACAGCACCAAAACGGCATAGTCGCGCCGCCCAACCTTGTGCCGCCGGTCACAGGAACGCAGCAACTTCTCCACTTCTGCCGCCTCCAGATAACGGGGCAGTTCCGACAAGCGCCCACCCGCTGTGGCGGGGATTGCCGTTGCCAGATTGGTGGCGGTTTTGCCTTCCTGAAACAGGTAATTCAAAAAACTCCGTAACACGGAGGTCATCAATTGAGATGAGCGACGACCACGAATGGACGAGTCTTTCAAAATAAAATCGCTGACATCCTTCGTGCCGAGTTCCTTCAGCCGGATTTTTCCGTCCCGAAACCGGTGCCACAAAAACCGTCTGGCGACGGTCAGATACTGCCCCACGCTGGCCGACATGAAGCTGCGCTCGTGCCGCAGATAGTGTCCGTATGCCCGCTCGATCACATCAATGGGCGTCAGCGGCGCAGGCCTCGGCGGCGGGACAACGTCCAATTGGCGCAGGTGTTGGAGTAAAAGGGCCGGCGTGCATTTGTCGCCACTGTGATAAACGTAATGTCGCCAGCGCCATCCAAGGAACTTCGCCACGCGTCGTTCATTGAGGTCTTTCAATCGAAGCTTTGTTTGAACCATCCAATGGCTCAGAGCAGCGACCAATCGAAGTTTGTTCCAGCCGGTCACACGGCAGTAACGCTGCTGCGCCAACAACGCAGCAAAGCTGGCGAGATGTGGCGCAAGTGGGCCTGCTTCCAATGGTCGCAGGTTTTGGACATGGAGACGGAACAGCTTAATCATATATGCATTCCTTTCGGTTGTGGTTTGAACCATGAGGAATGACGTCCGGTTAATGCCGAGTCGAAGAAATAAAAAAGGGGTGGTTCTTCAGCGTTCTGAAGAATCACCCCGTGAACTCGGCATTACCCGGAGCTAAAAGAAATAACCCTTATGCCGAGCTCGGCATAATGGGTACTTCTAACTCTACCTGCCAGACCGGGATGTTTTGATCCCGCGATTTAGCAATGACGCCGGCATATTCCTCCGGCAGACCAGAGGCGAGAATCAACTGCCCCACGTCATGCAACAGCCCGGCCAGAAAACACTGTTCCAAAATTTTACTAGCCTGCCCTTCCCGATGCGCCACGCTCCGGGCCATGACGCCAGTCAGCCAAGAATGTTGCGCCAACGCATCCAGTGAAAATAGCGGGCAGACCTTCTGGTCATACTGCGCAAAAATTCCCACCGAAAGCATCAATGAGCGAATGGTGTTCAGCCCCAGATATAAGACCGCTTGCGTCGGGTCGCTGACGGGTTGGGCTAATCCGAAAAAAGCGGAGTTCACGAGCTGCAAAATTTTCGCGGTCATGCCAATGTCGCGCGCAATTATTTCTCCGATGCGCTCCATGGACGGTGAATCCTGACGCATTTCTTCGGACAATTGGTTTTGCGACGCGGGCAGCGTCGGCAGTTTTTTGATGCGGGTGGTCAGTTCTTTGAGGCGCTGGTTGCCCAGCAAGTCACGCAACGCAAAAGCGCGGGTGATAGCCTCCCGCAATTCATCAGCATTGCACGGTTTGGAAAGGTATTGATGCGCCGGGCCGACAAGCCTCAACACCGCTTCCTGTTCGGCATGCCCGGACAAAATAATCCGCACCGTCTGGGGATAATGTTTCACAACCTCCGTCAATAATTGCGAGCCATCCATGCCCGGCATCATCATGTCCGAAACGACGATGTCCACCGGATGTGCCGCCATGAATTCGAGCGCCTTGAATCCACTTTCCACAAAATTCATCTCCCACTCATGGCGCATCAGCCGCAACTGGCGTTGCAGTCCTTGCAACACCTTCGGCTCATCATCCACGAATAAAAGCGTCTTCATATCATTGGCTCTTCCAGCGGATGCGGCGAGTTGGCCGACGGTGTGGCTTGCGGTTTTAACGGCAGGCGAATGATAAAAGTGGTGCCCTGCCCAGCTTCGGTTTCAAACGTGACCGTCCCGCCGTGGCGTTTGACTATGCAGCCATAGACGATAGAAAGCCCTTGCCCCGTGCCTTTGCCTACATCTTTGGTGGTAAAAAACGGCTCAAAAATTCTGGAACGCAAACCCGCAGGAATGCCGGTGCCGGTGTCTGCTACCCGCACTTCGACTTGGTCGCCATCCTGCCGGGTTTGCACGGTGATCAATCCTTTGGTGCCGGGCTTGGCCTTGACGACATCGGCGATGGCATGCGCCGCATTGACGATGAGATTCAAAACACATTGGTTGAATTCGCCCAAAGAACACGGCACGAAGGGTAAGTTTGGCTGAAGTTCCAATTTCATCTCCGCGACATATTTCCATTCATTACGAGCGACGGTGGCGGTGCTTTCAATTGCACTATTCAAATCCGCGAGCGTTTTCTCCCGACCGCCGGGATGAGAAAACTCCTTCATGGCGCGGACGATCTTGCTCACCCGTTCAATGCCTTCCAGCGTTTCCTTGATGGCTGAAGGAATCTGTTCGCACAGATATTCCAGATCGCTGGCGGCCAGAATCGCTTCGCTCTGCGCCAGCAGCTCCGGCGTGACCGCATTTTTTTGCGCCGCCGCGAGCAAAGCTTCGTGGCTCCGCAGCACCTTGAGAATCACATCGAAGGAATCTTTGACGAAGCGGGTATTATCGCCAACGTATTGCGTCGGCGTGTTGATTTCATGGGCGATCCCGGCAGCGAGCTGACCCACGGTCTCAAGTTTTTGGGACTGCAATAATTGTGACTCCAAACGTTTCCGCTCAGTGATGTCCATGTAAGTTCCCAGCACCCCACAGATTTCTCCTTGAGAACTGCGCAGCGGCAGCTTGCTCGAAAGCAGCATGAGCGTGTTCCCTTCCGGGGTCGTCTGCGGTTCTTCGATGAACAATTTTGGCTGGCCACTGGCGATGATCTGCCGATCGTCGGCCCGATACAATTCCGCCTGTGCCCGCCAACTCATCTGATGGTCGTCTTTCCCGATAATCTCTTTTGGGTCAGTGAAACCAGCGTCCCGTGCAAAAATCATGTTGCAGCCCAGATACGCCAGATTTTTATCCTTCCAAAAGACCCGCACGGGAATCGCGTTGATGATCTCCGTGAGAATTTGCTGCGAAGCGCGGAGTGTCGCTTCCGCCTGCTTACGCGCGGTGATGTTTTCGTGAGCCACCACCACCCGCACCGGTCCATCACCATCAAAGCGCGTGGCCCGCACGACAAACCAGCGCTGTTCCTGCGGGCTGTGGCAGGGATATTCCAGATGAAATTCAGTGCGCTGGCCAACCATGACGGTGCGGATGCCAGCGGCGCAAGCGGCAGCTTCTTCGGAAAAACTGCCGGTAGACGAATCGCATACTTCGAGATAGTTATCGCCCACGCCCCGCTGGCCTCCCGCAAAATAATTCTCCGTGGCAAATCGGTTCCAAGCCGCGTTAACCTCGACGATGATTCCCTGCTCATCCAAAATCGCGATGTGAGAGGAAAGCGCGTCCAATGTGGATTGCAAGAAGCGCTTCGATTCAAGTAACGATTCTTCGGCGCACTTGCGCTGGGTGATATCGTGAGAGATTCCCACCAGCCCAACGATTTTTCCGCCGGCACCGTGAATGGGAACCTTAGTCGTGGAGACCCAACTCAGTTTGCCATTCGTATCGGATTTCTCCACCAACCCTAAAATTGGTTCGCCGGTGACGAGCAACCGCCGCTCGTCCACTAGTTTCTGCCGGGCATCGCGGATAGAAAAAAAATCGGCGTCGGACATCCCTACCGCCGCAACGGGTTGAGCCACCCCCAGATGTCGGGCATGAGCCAGGTTGATGCGAGTATAACGACTGCCCGTATCCTTGAAATAAATATGATCCGGCAGATTATCCATCAAGGATTGCAACAGATCGCGCTCACTCTTCAAAACTTGCTCGCTTTGCTTGCGTGCCGAGACATCTTGTTTAATGGCAATAAAATTCTGGATTTCCCCCTGCGCACCACGCACGGGAGTGATGGACATTTCTTCATCGTAAAAACTGCCATCTTTGCGTTGGTTGACCAGTTCGCCCTGCCAGACATTGCCCGCCGTAATCGTCCGCCACATCTCCGCATAAAATTCTCGATCATGGCGGCTAGACTTCAAAACTGCCGGCGTTTGACCAATGACTTCCGCCGAGCCATAACCCGTCAGTTTCGTAAAAGCCGGATTGATCCACAAAATCTTGCCCGCCCGATTCGTGATCGCGATGCCGCTGGCGGCGGCTTCCAAAGCCGAAGTCTGCAGATGCAACTCCTGCGCCTGCGCATTGAGTTGAGCCAAGGCCTTAACCAATTGGCTGCGGGTGCGCCGGGCGGCCGTCAGCACAAATAACACTAGCCCCAACGCCACAAAAATATTCGCCAAACCAAAAAAAACCGCTTTGTTATTGAGACCGTCAAAGCTCTCAAAAGCCGCCTTGGCCTGGCCGCCCGAAAATTCGTAACCAAACCGATGCAACTGCTCCCGCGCCTCGTCAACCTGCAGGATTTTGGCGGGCAGATTGCGGTCCAGCGCCGCCATAGCTGCGGCAAAATCTTTATCCACCAAGCCCTGCACCTGCCCGAATTCGCGCGCCAAATCAGCGAAGGCTGTCTCGAGCGCGAGCACCAATGGTTGCCCTTGCGGATCACGTAACAGTTTTTTGATCTCCGCCAACTCCGTCTGAACCTGCTGGGCGGCTCCCTGCGCTGCCATCGCCAGCCGAGGACGTTCATTCTCGCGCGCAAACAAATATTCGTAGGAATATAACCGGAACAGGATGAGCTGTTCCCGGAGCAGAGCCAGATGGTTGAGATTCGGCAAGCCTTCATGTTCCAACGATTGAGCCACCCTCATCCCTTCGTTACCAATTCGCTGCAGCGCGAACATCTGGATCAGCGCAAAAATTAAAGCCAAGACCACCACCTTGAGAATATTCCGAAAACCTTGCGCCGTCATTTGCCGCACCGCTCCTTGATCTCCTGCGGCGTGGCTTAATTGTTCCGCCGCGCAGAGTTTTTTCGTCTCCTGTCGCGCCTCCACGGCTTGCTGAATACTCGCTTGTCGCTGCAAACGCGCCGCGACAGCCGCCAACATTTGCTCCATGGTGAACGGTTTTTGCAGATAATCATCCGCGCCCTGATTCATGCTGGAACGGGCGTCTGCCGCGGACGTCAAGCCGGTCATCAAAATCACCGGAATGGCCGACGTCGCCGGCTGGGTCCGCAATTCTTTCAAGACCGCGAAGCCATTCAAGTCCGCCATGTTCACGTCGCATAGAACGAGCGCGGGCACCTGGGCGAGCGCCAGCGCCAGACCCTCAGCGCCATTACTGGCGGTGATGACTTCGTAGCCGGTCCGCCGCAACGTCGCCGCTACAGCCGCACAAAACGGCTGTTCGTCATCAATCACCAGAATTTTTTTCATACAAGGCGGCATCCGTGCGTGACAGCGGCATACACACGGCGACATCTCTCAATCGGTAAAAACACATTCACGCTAAAGTCGAATCGCCACCCCGTCAGACAACATAAAACCCCAACACAAAAACAATTTCTGGTTAGTCCCGCCTGACCGGTGGATTTAATCTGGGCACCGAAACCCCGATGCCAGCCAGAGTGGACGTGCGCGCAGCCTTGATTTGATTACAGTTTTTGGCTCGGCGTCCGATGGCTTCAGAGGGACTCGCTATGCGCAGTAAGGCTAATCGGCAGGCAATGAAAGTGGCGGTGATTTACGTCATCATCGCAGGATTGTGGATTTCGCTAAGCGACGAGTTGGTGGAGATCTTCGTTAGGGATACCAGCCAGCATCTTTATTTTTCAATCGCCAAAGGCTGGTGCTTCGTCCTGCTGATGGGGTTGATTCTCTTTCAATCATTACGCATTTTATTGGCGCGCTGGGAGCGAGAGGCGTTGCAACGCAAGGCGGCGGAGGAGGTTTTGAAGCGGACGGAACGAGCCTTAAAAACCATCAGCGACTGCAATAAAGAGCTAGTGCGCGCTACGGATGAATACGCTTTGTTACAGGCCATTTGCCGGGTGATTGTCGAGAAAGGCGGTTACCGCATGGCGTGGGTCGGGTTTGCGATGGCGGACGAAAAAAAATCCATCCGCGTCGCCTCACATGCCGGCTTCAACGATGGCTATCTAGAAAAATCGGACATAACATGGGCTGAGGGGGAACGGGGCAATGGTCCCACGGGTTTGGCGCTCCGCACCGGCCAAGTGGCGATTTGCCAAGATTTCCAAAATGATCCCCGCGTCGCGCCGTGGCGCGCCGAGGCGCTCAAGCGAGGCTTTGGCTCTGCGATTGTGCTGCCGTTACAACACCAGCAATTGCTCGGCGTCCTGACGATTTATGCCGCGGCGGCCAATGCTTTCAATCCCACGGAAATCGAATTGCTCAAAGATTTGGCAGACGATTTGGCCTATGGCATTCAAACATTGCGGGCGCGCTTTGAGCAGGAATTGGGAAAAGAGGCGCTCCGGGCCAGTGAGAGTCGGTTACAATTTTTGCTGACGTCAACTCCGGCCATCATTTACTCATTTCTGCCGGGCGCGGATCGCCCGACCACCTTCGTCAGCCGGAATGTGCAAGCCGTCCTAGGTCACGAACCGGCGGCTTTTCTCAACGACCCGCAATTCTGGCAGCGTAATATCCACCCGGACGATTTTCAGAAATCATTCTCTCCGGCCGCCGCGCTGCCCGCCAGTGGCACGATTCGGCGAGAATATCGTTTCCGCCATCAGGATGGCTCTTACCGCTGGATGCATGATGAGCTGCAGGCGGTGTGCGATCAGTCCGGTCACGTGGTGGAATATGTCGGATATTGGTTTGATATTACGCTGCGGAAACAGATGGATTTGGAACTACAGGAAAGCGAAGCACGTTTCCGTGCCTTGGTAGAAGGCACGGAAATTGCCGTGTTCTTAAGTGTGAATTTAACGTTTACCTACCTGAATCCCTCCGCGCTAAAATTATTTGGCGCCACGCACGCCGATCAATTGGTTGGCCAACCGGTGCTTTCCCGGATTCATCCCGATTATCATGCCGCCATCAAAGCTCGCGCCGGGAAAATTTATCAAGGCCAGAAAGGGGTAGCGCCCGCGCAGCCAGAAATTCATCTCCGCTTGGACGGTTCTTCGGTGCTAGTGGAGGTCACCGCCTCCCCGATTACTTTTCAAGGCCAGCCTGGAGCGGTGGTGTTTGTCCAAGACATCACCGCGCGCAAGGCGGCGGAGGAAACCCTCGCCCGCCTCGCCACCGCCGTGGATCAAGCCGCCGAAACCATCGTGATCACCGATCTCGATGGAGTCATCGTCTATGCCAACCCCGCGTTCGAACGTAGCACCGGCTACACCTGCGCGGAAGCGCTCGGCCAGACTTCAAACATGCTCAAAAGCGGTCGGCAAAACGCGGATTTTTATCGGCGGATGTGGAGCGTGCTCGCGCAAGGGGAAATTTGGACCGGCCATTTTGTCAATCGCCGCAAGGACGGCGAACTTTACGAAGAAGAAGCTACTATCTCTCCCGTGCGCAACGCACAGGGGAACATCGTGAATTACGTCGCCGTCAAACGCGATGTCACGCGGGAGGTGCAATTGGAGAATCAATTCCGGCAGGCACAAAAAATGGAAGCCATCGGCACGCTAGCCGGCGGCATCGCCCACGATTTCAACAACATGTTGGCGGCCATGTTCGGCTACTGTTTCTTGCTCCAAGAAGACACGGCAGGCAACGACTCGGCGCAGGAAAATATCCAGGAGATTTTGCAGGCTGCCACGCGCGCCAAAGATCTGGTCACGCAGATTTTGATGTTCAGTCGGCAACGCGAACAAAAGCGCGCCATCATCCGGCTGGATACAGTCATCAAGGAAGCCCTGAAATTTCTCCGCGCCTCACTGCCCACACCGCTGCCCGTAACTCGTCTGTTCTACCCTGCGGCACCAGTCGGTGTATTGTATGAAGGGCCGCTAAGAGTGGACCAGGATGCCGCCAAGCGGCTGCTGGGCGGCAAGCTGGTGCAGATTGGCGGGTTTGAGCGCGACTTGCCGTGGTTCTTCTCTGTTGCGATACCTTCGGTGCTGCAGAAGGTGTT
>CAIWFB010000057.1 GCA_903911825.1 uncultured Verrucomicrobia subdivision 3 bacterium | reverse complement strand
GCGGTGAACGCTTGAAACGTCACCGCGCTTTTCATTTAATTCCGCCGTGCCAACCCGAGTTCTCGCTGTAGCCAACCAAAAAGGTGGTGTGGGTAAAACCACCACCTCCGTGAATCTTGCCGCCTGTCTTGCGATTGCCGGTCAACGCGTTCTCTTGTTCGACCTCGACCCGCAAGCCAACGCCACCAGCGGCGTGGGCGTAGAAAAAGTCGAAGGCGCCAGCGCGTATCGCGTCTTGTTGGGTGAAGGAACTTTAGCGGAAAAAATCAAACCTACCGCGTTTGAGCGACTCTCACTTGTCCCAAGCGAAGTAGATTTGTGCGCTGCCGACATCGAAATCGCGCGCACTGAAAATCATCTGCAACGGCTCGTTCTCGCGCTCAAACCAATTCTGGAAAGCGGAGCCTACGATGTCGTGCTCATTGATTGTCCGCCCTCTTTAGGTGTGCTGACGTTGAATGCCTTTACCGCGTGCGATGGCATTCTGGTGCCGTTGCAATGCGAATATTACGCGCTCGAAGGTATGTCGATGATGAATCGTATCCTTGGTCAACTGCGCGATGCCGGCATCAATCCGAAACTTGAAATTTTTGGGGTCGCGATGACGATGTTTGACGGCCGCACCAAACTTTGTAACGAAGTGGTGGCAGAAGTCCGTAATCAACTCGGGGTCAAAGTGTTTGAAACCCTGATCCCACGCACGACCAAGCTGGCGGAAGCGCCAAGCTTTGGTAAACCCATCATTCACTACGATAAATACAGCGCCGGTGCGGCTGCCTACGATTTATTGGCTCAAGAAGTCATCGCCCGACTCGCCAATAATTGTCCATGAAATTGCAGGATTGGAAAAGTCTCCCGCCAGCAACTCCGTAAAACTAACTCCCAGAATTTCGGCAGCGAGGGGGACGACGCTTCGTCACTTGCCGTCGAGAGTCGAATCTACTAATCTCAAAACACTTGCGCTATGGCTAAAGAAATTCTCGAAATGGTCGTCGAAACGGCAACGATGGAATTGCCCGACACGAAAACTCTCAAACTCAAATGGCCTGATGGGCATAACCCTGAATTTAAGACGGGCCAATTCATCACGCTCTATTGGCCGGATACCATCAATTACAAACGCGCCTACTCACTTTCCTCCTGCGCTCTGGATCGCGGCTTTTACGAAGTGACCATCAAACGCGATGGCAAAATGGGCACGCGCATGGTGGATTGGGCCAAAGCGGGCGATAAAATTTTTGTCATCCCGCCCGTTGGTAAATTTCTCCCCGTGCTGGAACCAAATAAACACCTCGTCTGCATCGCTGGCGGTTCCGGCGTGACGCCATTCCGCGCCTTCGCGCGCGAGGCCACGCGCCGCAAGCTCGACACGAAAATCACCGTGCTCTACAGCGTGCGTCAGCCGAAAGACATCATCTTCAACACGGAATTTCGCCAACTCGAACAGGAAAATCCGAATTTTAAATTTCTCGTCACCTGCACGCGCGCCACGCCCGAAGACAATTGGACGGGCCGCACCGGTCGCGTCACGCCGGAATGGATCAAGGAAATCGCCACCGATTTATCAAACACCGTCTTTTATGCCTGCGGCCCCAATGCACTTGTGGATTTTGCTGAAGAACTCGTTGTTCACGGTCTCGGTCTTCCAAAAGAGCAGATGAAAACGGAAAAATGGGGCTGATATCTTAGCCGCTGATTCTCACGGGAAACACGGATGTAATTTTTTGCATCCGTGTTTTGTTTTTACCGTGTGCCTCGACTGAAATTCCTGATTTAATAAAACTATGTTAAAACGCACCTCGCTTTACGCCGCGCATCAGAAACAGGGCGGCAAACTGATTGAATTCGGCGGCTGGGAAATGCCCGTCCAATACACCAGCATCACCGATGAACATCTGACCGTTCGCAGTGCGGCTGGCATCTTCGACATTTCGCACATGGGCGAAGTCACTGTCAGCGGCGCGGGCGCAGAAGCGTTTTTAAATTCCGTTCTCACCAACGATATTCGCAAACTCGTCAGCGGCGAAGGTCAATACACGTTGATGTGCCACGAGCGCGGCGGGGTAATTGATGACCTCTACGCTTACAAACTTTCCGACGGCGTCTATTTTCTCATCATCAACGCCTCGCGTATTGAGCCCGATGTTGCTTGGCTACAAGCGCAGGCAGCAAAATTCACTGGCGGCGAACTGAAACTTACCGATGCCTCGCATCAATACGACGCCATTGCTGTCCAGGGGCCGCGCGTGCAGGAATTCATCAACATCGTGATTCCCGGTGCTTCCATTTCCGCCATGCGCGTGAATGCCGTCACCGACCTTAAGAAAAATCAGATTGGCGGCTTCAAGTTTGGCAATCAGAGCGTGCTGGTTTCCCGCACGGGTTATACCGGCGAAGACGGTTTTGAAATCGTCAGCAGCGAAGCCACGATTTTGGAACTGTGGGATAAATTTATTTCGGTTGGACAGCCGTTTGGTCTGAAACCCGCCGGCCTCGGCGCCCGTGATACGTTGCGCACGGAAGTTTGCTATCCGCTCTACGGTCACGAACTCGATGAAAACACCACGCCCATCGAAGCAGGTGTCGGTTTCTTTGTGGCGTTGGATAAAGGAGAATTCAACGGTCGCGCCGTGTTGGCCGAACAAAAAGCCAATGGCACCAAAAAGAAATGCATCGCGTTCAAGATGACGGACAAATCCGCACCGCCGCGTCCGCAGTATCCCATTTGGATCAACGGCGAACAAGTCGGCGAAGTCGTCAGTGGCACGCAAAGCCCCTCGCTCAATGTGGGCATCGGCATGGGCTATGTTCCGGCCAAGTTGGCGAAGGTGGATACCAAGATTGAAATCGAGATTCGCGGCAAACGCTTTGCCGCTGTCATCGTCAAGAAACCGATTTTTAAAAAATGATTTTCAATCGCTGAAATCCGCGTAATCTCCGAATGCAATTTATTCAAATTTATGACCAACGTTCCTTCTGATCTCAAATACGCCAAATCACACGAATGGGTCCGCGTCAGCGGCGATACCGCCACTGTGGGGATAACCGACCACGCGCAGCATGAATTGACCGACATCGTGTTCGTGGAATTGCCCGCCGTCGGCCGCCAGGTCAAGGCCGGCGAAGCTTGCGCCGTGGTGGAATCCGTTAAGACCGCGAGCGACATTTATTCGCCCGTCAGCGGCGAAATCACCGCCGTCAATTCCGCCGTGGTGGATAATCCCGCGCTCGTCAACACCGCGCCCGACAGCGACGGTTGGTTTTACCAGATTAAATTGAGCAACGCCGCCGAAGTGAACGCGCTGCTTTCGCCAGACGATTATAAGAAGCAGATTGGGGGCTAATCTTAATCACAGCAAAGTATAATTTGTTGCGTCATACATTTGAACGCCCGCCTCTTCATAAAACCCTACTGTGGTTGGTGTCATAAAGCCGTCCGCTGGATGGATGACAACGATATCGTTTACGAGAAAATTGATGTGATCGCGGATGAATCGGCGTTCGCCGAGATGGTGCGCCTCTCCGGTCAAGAATTCGCCCCCGTGCTGGAAGTGAATGGTAAATTGCTTGTCGACTTTGGCCCCGAAGAATTGCTCGGATTTTTTAAGAATCTTTAGCCACAGATGCACACAGATAAACCCAGATGAGGAAATACATTCAGGTTGAAACCAAGTATGTTTTATCTGTGTCCATCTGTGTTAATCTGTGGCAAAAATAATTTCAAATGACGACGACCGAATTGAAACCTCGCCCGCGTTTGCCGGAATGGCTCCGCATCAAGCTGCCCACGTCCAGCGCATTCACGCAGACGCGCTCGTTGCTGGACGAACTCAAGCTGCACACGGTTTGCGAAAGCGCCAAGTGCCCGAACCATTGGGAATGCTGGAGCAAAGGCACGGCCACCTTCATGATCGCGGGCGACCGCTGCACGCGTGCCTGTGGCTTTTGCGCCGTAAGCACTGCCAAACCGCTCGCGCTCGAAGTGGACGAACCGTTACGCGTGGCCGAGGCAACGCGGCGGATGAAATTGAAGCACGTCGTTATCACCGCCGTGGCGCGGGATGATTTGAAAGATGGCGGCGCGGAACATTTCCGCCAGACGATTGAATCGGTGCGCCAACTAAATCCCGGCATCGTCATCGAAGTGCTCGTGCCGGACTTTCTCGACAACGACGCTTGCATCGAAAATGTGCTCGCGGCGAATCCGCATATCTTCAATCACAATTTGGAAACCGTCCGCCGCCTGACGCCGGAAGTGCGGCATCGCGCAACGTATGACCGCTCCTTGAGCGTGCTGAAAAAAGCCAAGGAAATGCGGGGCGATAAGATTCACACCAAGTCCGGCATCATGCTAGGTCTGGGCGAACGGGAGGAAGAAGTGTTGCAGGCGATGCAGGATTTGCGCACGGCGAAATGCGATATTCTGACGCTGGGACAGTATTTACAGCCATCCTTGAAGCATCTGCCGGTGGTTGACTATGTCACGCCGGAAAAGTTTGCGGAATACAAAGTGCGCGCCGAAGCGATGGGTTTCATTCACGTCGCCAGTGGGCCGATGGTTCGCAGTTCTTATCACGCGGACGAATTTTCGGCGACGTCAGCGTCCTGCTGATTTCAGGTGCAGGAATAGGTAGGCGGCGATACTGATGCCGACAATCCCGATAATGAAGCCGATCACCGTGATGAGGTTAGTAATCTTTCGAGCTTTTGCGGCGACCTGATTGGTCTGCTGTTTTTCCGTGGCCATGAAACTCGCGAATTGATTGCCGAGTGCGGCTTTGATCGCGTCTTCGTTTTTCAATTCCAAAGTGAACCATTTTCCTTCGAGCGACTTCCATTCATTGGGCAGGCGCTGAAGAATTTCTTCGTTGGCGGACTGAAAGCCCCAACGTGTCCAGAACGGCGAAGTCTCTTGCGTCCACACGCGAAACGCTCCGTGATTACTGGCGAGTTTTTGAATGCGCTCCCAAAATAATTCACGCGCTGCATCTGCCACGGCGAAATCGGTGTAATCTTCCGAATGCAATAACACGCTGGTCTGGCGCAGTTGCACGCCGATGGCACCCGCGAATTCGCCATTATTTTCCACGATTTGGAATTCCGTGAGCCGACTTTCTAGCGCGGCAGCGTCCCACTTCATATTCAGCCAAAGTGAGCGGAGCGCAGTTAAATCATCCACGTTAGCGCGGCGAACTTTTAGGCTAGTGACGGTCATGGCAACTGGAGGAGATAAAATAATTTGGTAGCAGCGGGATTGAGGGGATTGGTGAGATTGAAATTTCCCGCCGGATCAAACGGGTTAGTGGCGATAGCTTTCCATTGGTTCAAGGGCAGGGCAAGGTTGGTGCTGGTGAGGACAAAATAATTTTGGCCAGGCCAGCCATTCGCGCCGCGCACGATGAGATTGGTTCCGACTAGCGAGAGCGAATTAAAAGTGGGCACATCGGGGATCCCGCTTAACGAAAGTGACGCAATCCAATTGCTTACGAGCAGAATACCCTGTGTGTCGGCCAACGTGGAAGCGAGCGGTGGCATTTGGATGGACGGCAAGGCTCCGAGGTCGCGGGCCGAAATGCGTGCGAGTAAAACAGAGTTGCTGGGTGATTGCGGGGCGATGAGAAAATTGTTCGTGCTGCCGAAATTATTTGCGGGCACGCCGCGAATCAGACCGGAGTTGGCGGTGGAGGTGGTGATGCGCGCATCCCAATTCGCGCGGCCAGCGGGACCGCCGGGCTGATGACATTGGGAGCAATTGGCGGCAAGAAAAGAGCGGGCACGAAATTCTAAAGTGGCTGCAGTGTTAGTTGCATGTGATAGCGCGAGGAGAGTGCTGGGATTATTCGTGATGGCGGCGGTAAAATATCCGGCATCGCTCAACGCCTTGATTTGATTCGTGGTTTGCGCATTGTAGGTGACGGCGCGATTCAATTGTTCCGTGCGAAAGCCAAGGCCGTAGCCGCCTGCGACCGTATGGCAGGCGAGACATTCTGAGCGGCTGGGGTATTGCCAGACCTGCGTCCGCAGATTGCCACCATCATTGATAACGAAGGATTCATTGGTGCCAGTTTCAGGAACCAGCACGGCGTTGGTGGCGGAGTTCCAACGATAAGTCATACCGTAAATTCCATTCGTGTTGCGCACAATGAAACGCGTTTCTAGTCGTTTGCGCGAAGACGCAACGCCGTTGGTGAGTTCGATTTCGAAATGTTTGATCCAAACGGTGCCGGCGGGAAACGACCAGTTGCCGGAGGCGTTGAAACTGATTTTCGAATTGGTATTTGGCACCGAAAACCAGCGGGATTTGAGAGCGTTGTCAGACCAGAACTGCACGTTCAATTCATACGGCACAATGCCAGCGGCGGACGCGAGGGTGGTCAGGTTGGTGAACGCGCCAGTGTCAGCGAGCGTGGGGGGGAGTGGCGCACCAGTCGACGTGGCGGTGTAATCGAGTCTTCCGATCTGGCCATTGCTGACTTGGGCGAGGAGCACGTCACCATTACGGGGGTCGCGACCAAACGCCGCCGGGCCGCCCGGAGCGGTGGCAAGAAATTGGAACGGCGTCGCGTTGGTGCCGTCGTAGCGGAGTTGCCAGACGCTACCGCTGCCGTTGTCGCTAAAAATATAAGCGCCGTAAAGTTGCGTGAGGCGACTGCCGCGATACACGATGCCGCCGATGACGGAGTTGCCGGTATAATTCGCCGTGCCGGAGTGAGGAATTTCTTGGATGGGAAAATTTAAGCCTGCAGGCGGATTGGTAAGGATCGTGGACTGGCTGGGATATAGCGTTTTAGCCAAGTGCAAGCCCTCGTAGTAAGCCCAGCCGCAGTTTGCACCGTTGGTGATGACATCCACTTCTTCGTATAAATCTTGACCGACATCGCCAACGTAAAGATTGCCGGTGAGCGGATCAAATGACATCCGCCACGGATTACGGTAGCCGATGGAATAAAATTCAGTGCGCACGTTGGTCGTGTTAAACGTCTGGCTGTTAAAATTGGTGGCCCCGACGAATGGGTTGTTGGCAGGAACAAAATAATTGGTCGTATTCGCGGGATGCGGATTAGGCAGAACATTTCCCGGACGCTTATCCACATCGAGGCGCAGGATGGCGGAAAAAAATTTATTGGTGATGATCTGGGCGTTGCGATTGCCATTGTATTGCGGGCCTTCATCGCCCACGGAAGCGTAGAGATAACCGTCAGGTCCGAAGTGCAAGTCGCCGCCGTTATGATTATCAGCGGCGTCTTTTTGTGTGATCAAAGGTAACTCTGTATTGGTCAATGCCACATTGGCATTCGTGGACGTGGTCTGAAAGCGCGAGATGCGTTGGTGCAGGCCGTTGCCTTGCGAAGTATTCAGGTCGCGCGAAGAGAAAATATAGAAGTAACGATTGGTGGCGTAGCCCGGATGGAAGGCCAGGCCAATCAAGCCCGCTTCGCCACCGGAGTTCACCGTGAGCGACATAAAAACCGTGCGTGTGGGAACTGCGAGATTGGTGATGACGACGATGGTGCCACCTTTTTCGAGCACGAATAGCCGGTTGGTTTCGTTGGGCGGTGAGGTAATGCACACCGGTGCGCTAAAGGTTAAACTGGGGAACGCATTGTTAACTGTATAGCCCAACTGCGGCGGTTGTTGTGGCAGATTGGTGAGTGAAGTGTTCGCGACCCGCATCAACTGCGCGTGGGCGGTAAAAAGTATCAACAGCAGCGTGCTGAAGATGCCGGCGGGATATGAAGACAGGCGCGATTTCACTACTGGCACACTAACAGTCAACCTCGCCAAGTCAAACGGCGGCCAAGGTAAAATTTGATTTTTATCCGGTGTGTGTCAGCTTCTGCGGAACTTAAATTAAACTATGAATAAACTAACGACTTCTGACCTGCTCTCGGCTTTGAATTGGCGCTACGCCACTAAAGTGTTTGACGCCACCAAAAAAATTCCCGCTGAGCTTTGGGCGACACTTGAAGACTCGCTGGTGTTGACCCCGACGAGTTACGGGATGCAGCCTTATAAATTTCTGGTGGTGCAAGACCCAGCCAAACTCGTGGCGCTCTTGCCAAATTCCTGGGGGCAGAAGCAGGTCGTGGACTGCTCGCACTATGTCGTTTTTCTGGCGCGCACGCAGATGACGGAAGCGGATGTGATCAAGTTAATCCAGCGCACCAGTGACGTGCGTGGGATTCCGCTGGAGAAATTAAATTTCTATCGCGACATGATTTTGAGCGATGTCGTTCATGGCCCGCGAGGTCAGGCTGCGTTTGAATGGGCCGCGCGCCAGTGCTACATCGCACTCGGCAATCTGATGACGGTCGCGGCGGTGCTGGGCGTGGATGCCTGCCCGATGGAAGGTATCAATCCCCCGGAATATGATAAAATTCTGGGCTTGGAAGGCAGCGGTTACAAAACTGTGGTGGCACTGGCGCTTGGCTATCGTGCAGCGGAAGACAAATATGCCAGCCTGCCGAAGGTGCGTTACGACCTGAAAGATTTAGTCCAGCACGTCTGAACAACTGGAAATTTTTAGGAATTGCCCGAAGTTTTGGCGGCTTCAATCAGTTGCCAGAATTTGGGGTTTTCCTGTAATGCCTCGTCTTCGCCGACCTTGATGCCGGAACGAAAAAAGAAATCTTTGAGCGTGTGCCGATTCAGAATTCGGTGCACGAGCACGCCGAGTTGGTGACGCTCAAAGTAAACCCGGTAATCACCGAGCCGAAAACGGTGCAGCACATGGCCGTCGCTTTCGAGTTTGCCAAAATCATCCGTTTCACTTTCCAGAATGTGCTGGGGCAGACCCCGAAAATCGCCAAGAATCTGGAGCTGTAATTCCTTGGGCATCCGCGCTACTTCGGCAGCGCTCGTCGGGGTGAAGATGATTTGAAACGTGTTCATGCGAGACGGGTTCATCTTACCGCGCCACTTAGGGAAAACAACCTTTTGTGCGCGGCATTGAGTGTGAGGATATAAAACTCTATCTTGCCGCAAATCATGAAAGTTAAACCACTACCAACTCCCGATAGCTTTTTTCTTTCGGCTGCGGAGGGCTGGCTGGAATTAGGCAATGACCGCGAAGCGTTGTTGGAATTAGCTGCGCTGGCGCCGGAATTTTGGGAACATCCACAAGTGCTCGAAGTGCGTTGGGGAATTTATGCCCAAGCAGAAAAATGGGAACTCGCCGTGGACGCGGCTCGGCGGTTAACGGAAATATTGCCCAAGCACGGTTTGGGCTGGGTGCATCTGGCTTTCAGTTTGCACGAGTTAAAACAGACCCAAGCGGCGTGGGATATACTCTTGCCAGTCGTTGAGAAGTTTCCCCAAGACGGTATCATGCGCTACAACCTTGCCTGCTACGCCTGCCAGCTAGGCGATGTTTCGGCAGCCCTGCAATGGTTGGCGCGGGCGAGCAAAATTCTTGGCAAAAAAGAAATTCAAGCAATGGCGCTTACCGATCCAGACCTCAAGCCGTTGCGGGAGAAAATTTCACGGATTTGACGACCTTCGCGCTTTTACACAGATTTTATTGAGTTGGTAGCGCATAGGGGAATCGAACCCCTCTATTGGCCTTGAGAAGGCCATGTCCTAGCCGATAGACGAATGCGCCAAGAGTTTTCATGCTAACTTGCACGCTTCGAATGTCAACGCGCGGCTGTAGGCTGTGGTAGTGTTTTGCACTCGCTTCAAACTTGAAACTTCAAAGCTGAACCCCGAGACTCCCACCATGTCGTTGCCCGCCGACCTCCACATGCACACGCCGCTTTGTCGGCACGCGACCGGTGAACCGGTGGATTACGCTCGCCACGCGGTCGAGTTGGGCCTCACACACATTGGTTTTTCGGACCACTCGCCGATGGCTCGTGATGATTTTGATGATTGGCGGATGCGTGCTGATCAATTGGACGAATACGTCGCCAAAGTTCGTTTCGCACAAAAAGAATTTCCGCAACTCACCATTCAGCTCGCCCTGGAAGTCGATTATCTGCCCGGTCACGAGAACTGGATTCGCCAACTCGCGGCGCGACATCCGTGGGATTATTTCATTGGCAGCGTGCATTATATTTCTGAGTCATTTGACATCGATAATCCCGCCAAGCTTTCCGAATGGAAAAAACGTGACGCTTACGAAGTGTGGTCGGCTTACTTTGATCGGCTCACGCTGGCGGCGGAGTCAAAATTGTTTGAGATTATCGGTCATTGTGATTTGCCAAAAAAATTCGGCATCCGCCCGACACAAGATTGCACGCCGCTCTACGAAAAATTTCTCGATGCCGCTGCACGCACGGGTTGCGCAATCGAATTAAATACCGCCGGGCTGCGCAAAGAGTGCCGGGAAATTTATCCCAGCCGCGAAATTCTCAAACTCGCCTTTCAGAAAAATGTGCCCATCACATTTGGCTCCGATGCTCACGCACCCGGCGAAGTCGGGATGAATCTTACCGAAGCCGTAGAACTCGCGCGTAGTGTGGGTTACACGGAAACCGTGCGTTTCCACCAACGCCAACGTGAATCCGTCTGGCTCTGATATGACTTTCGCCCGTTCGCCGAAAAATTACTTTTCGCTCATCTGTCTGTTGTTGGCACTGGGAACACTGGTGCTTTATTTGCCGCTCGCCACGCATCCCTTCATCATTTACGACGACGAGGAATACATCACCGGCAACGCGCATGTCACCACCGGTCTGAGTTGGGAAAATCTGCGTTGGGCATTTGATGGCGCTCATGCAG
Organism: uncultured Verrucomicrobia subdivision 3 bacterium; assembly: GCA_903911825.1. Taxonomy (GTDB): domain Bacteria; phylum Verrucomicrobiota; class Verrucomicrobiia; order Limisphaerales; family UBA11358; genus UBA11358. The sequence goes on along the minus strand of CAIWFB010000057.1, from coordinate 8,823 downwards.
CAAACTGGCATCCGCTAACCTGGGTCTCGCATCAACTGGATGCTTCACTGTTCGGCGTGAATGCGGGCGGGCATCATATGATGAATGTCGGACTGCACATCGCTTGCACGCTGCTGCTGTTCGTATTTTTACGCAATGCCACGGGAGCTTTATGGCGCAGTGCCATGGTCGCCGCTTTGTTTGCGTGGCATCCGCTACATGTGGAATCCGTAGCGTGGGCTTCCGAGCGTAAAGACACCTTGAGCACGCTGTTTTGGCTGCTGACGTTGCTGGCGTATGTTTGCTTTGTGAAAAAAGGCAGTTGGCTCGCATATGCCGCTGCGTTGGTTTGCTTCGCGCTGGGCTTGATGAGTAAACCGATGGTGGTGACGCTACCATTCGTATTGCTGCTACTAGATTTCTGGCCGCTGGAACGGATTAAAGATTTTAAATTGCAGTCAGTAAATTTAAAATTACTGGCAGAAAAAATTCCTTTCTTCGCGATGGCTTTCGCGGGTAGCGCTGTGACGTATCTGGTGCAATCGGGCGCTGGTGCCGTCTGGCAAACGCCGTTGTTGGATCGTCTGGCAAACGCTGTCATCGCCTATGCCCGTTACGTCGCCAAATTATTTTGGCCGAGCGATCTCGCTATCGTTTATTCGCACCCGAAACATTGGCCGGTGTGGCTCGCCTTGGTTTGCTTGGTGATTTTGGCTGCTTGGACCACGCTGGTTTTATTACGTTGGAAAAAAAGTTCGTTCCTCGCCGTCGGCTGGTTCTGGTTTTTGGGAACGTTAGTGCCGACGATTGGCATCATCCAAGTCGGCGCGCAATCCATGGCGGATCGCTACACCTACATTCCGAGTATCGGATTTTTCATCGCCATCGTTTGGGGCGCGGTGGAATTTTTTAGTAACCGGCCTGCTGGAAATAAAATTTTAACTGCGTTTGGAGCAGCGGGGTTAATTGCCTCGTTACTCATGACCGCGTGGCAGATCCATTTCTGGCGCGATAATGTGAGCTTGTTCCGCCGCGCATTGGAAGTTTCGCCGAACAATTACGTCGCCGCCAATTGCCTCGGCAAAGCCTACGAAAAAATTGGTGACCCAGCGCACGCGCTCGTGTTGTATCGCGCTTCGGTCGAAGTCGAACCACGCTATCCGCAGAGCCAGTTCAATCTCGCGATGTCGCTTTTTGAATTTGGCGAGACAGCTGAGGGCATCAAGCATTTACAGTCCGCCGCTGCATTGGAACCGCGCAATCCCGATATCCAATACGATTTGGGAGTTTATTTCGCACAGCGCTCCAGCTGGCCGGATGCCCTACAATGTTTTAGCAACGCCGTGGCGCTGCGTCCGAACTTTGCGCCTGCCCAAGGTAGCTACGCCAGCGCGTTGGCCAACACGGGTGAATTCGCCAAAGCCGTGCAGCATTTCCGTGAAGCTTTGCGGTTGCAACCGGATTATGCCGCCGCCAAAAAAGATTTGGAACGACTGCTGACTGAACATCCCGAGCTGAAATGACTTCGGCTGAACTGGACATGCCTCCTATGATTTGAAAAAATTCGCGCCGTGAAACAATCAATTGTCACTTTGGATATGGAAGGCGTCTTGACGCCGGAAATCTGGATCGCGGTCGCTGAAAAAACCCAGATTCCCGAACTGCGCCGCACGACGCGTGATGAGCCCGACTACGACAAGCTCATGCGCTATCGCATCGAGATTTTGGATCGACACGGGATCAAACTATCCGACATCCAAAAAGTCATCGGCACGCTGCCGTTGCTGGATGGTGCCAAAGCGATGCTCGACGAACTTCGCTCGCTGACGCAAGTCATCATTCTCTCAGATACCTTTGAGCAATTTGCCCAACCGCTTATCCGCCAGATGAATTGGCCCACGCTGTTTTGCCACAAGCTCGTGGTGGAAAACGACCGCATCGCGGGCTACAAACTGCGTATTGCTGATCAGAAACGCAAGGCGGTGGCGGCGTTCAAGGCATTGAATTACCACGTTGTTTCCGCTGGCGATTCTTACAACGACACCGGCATGTTGGCCGAAGCGAATGCCGGTTTTCTCATTCATGCGCCAGAAAATGTGAAACAACAATTCCCCCAGTTTCCCGCTGTGGAAAGCCACGCGGAATTATTGAAACACATCAAACTGGCGCTGGCCTGAACTGAATCTGCTCAACAAAAAACGCGGCCTCAACGAGTGAGGCTGCGTTGGTTTTTAACTGAAAACTATTTTTTCAAATCCAGCGCCCATTCAATGCCGCCAAGAACGTGTGCTTGAAAAGCTTTGCCGGTTTCCACTGGATTCTTGCGGTCCTTCAAATTCGGGTCGGTATCCATCACGTCTTCGCGATGGCCCAGAGAGGTATAAAACACTTTGCCGCTGCCGAAACTCTTGCACCAGGAGACTGGGTAGTGGCCTGGTTCTTTGGTGTTCGGATGCTTATCCATCGTGAGCAAATCGTGAACTTTCGCAGCGTCATAATTCTTGAACTGATAGATTTCTTCCTGCGCAATCGGCCAAACTTTTTCCAGTTTCGCGGTGGCCGGATGTGAGGGGTCCTGGTTCAAGCACTCCACGCCCACCTGTGGGCCGTGTTGTTTGAATTCGCCACCCAACATTTCCGCAAAACCCGGCCAGCCATGAAACGTGTCGCTGGCGGCGTGGATGCCAATAAAAGCATGGCCAGCTTTGATCCAGTCAATAAAAGCCTGCTGGTCTGGAATCGGCAAATCACCGGTCGTGCTGGCAAAAATCACGCCGTCATATTGCTTGAGTGATTCCGCTGAAAGTTTTTGCAAAGCCACTTTCAAAGTTTCTTCCCATTTGGATTCATCAACCTTGTAAGCGGCTTTTTGCTCATCCGTCGCCTCTTTTTTTAAGTTGGCGGGCTTACCGGCCGGTTGTTGCACCAGATCCACGGTGAACTCGCCGCTATCTTTTGCCAGTTGGGAAATAACTTTTTCCAAAGTGGGAATTGAAGAATGACGAAAGCTCGTCGTAGTGGTGACGACTAGCAATTTTTTAGGTTCTGCCTGAACCGTGGCCACCGTCATGGCGACGAGTGCCAAAATAAAAAGTTTTTTCATATCAGACTTTAAATCAGCTCACGGCTCATTGACCTGCGGCACGGTTCGCACCCAGATGTTACGGAATGAAACTGAATTGTTGTGATACTGCAAGGTGAGCGGCAATTCCGCTGCGTGTGCTTTATATTCGCCGAGCGAACGCCAGTTCGTCGCCCCGCGAAAGGCTTGATGATTCTGCACCACGACTCCGTTCAGCGTGGCGGTGAGATACGCGGGCGAAATGACTTCGCCATTCGCCCCGAAGCGCGGCGCGGTGAAAATACAATCGTAAGTTGACCATTCCCCAGGCGGGCGGCAGGCGTTGGCAAGGGCAGGGTGCTGGCCGTAAAGTCCGCCAGTCGAACCATCGGCGTAGGTTTTGTTGATGTAGCAATCGAGAATCTGGATCTCGTAAAGCCCCATGAAATAAATCCCGCTGTTCCCGCGTCCTTGGCCGCTTTCTTTGGGTGGCGAGGGTTCTTTGAATTCCAGATGCAACTGGATGTCACCAAATTTTTGGACGGATTGGATGTCGCCCTTGGCCGAAATCACCACGCCATCCGCCACACTCCATTGCGCCGGGCCGCCGGTTTTCTTATCTGTCCAAGCAGACAAATCTTTGCCGTCAAACAGCACGGTGGCGTCGCTCGGCGGTGGCGCTTGCTGACTGAAAGAATTTCCCGGTGTCACGACGGGCGACTGCGGACGCGCCGGATCGTGGACGTGCCACTTGCCGTCCGGCTGCATTGGCGTGTCCTGAAAGCCGGCAACACCATCAATGATCACCTCCGTGATCTTTGGTTTGTCTGCGGCTCGAATCGTCAGCGTGCTGATAGCCACAAATAATAGCGTAAAGGTGAGAATTTTATTATTCATTTGGATTTAGAGTTTTGGAAATTTGGTCCACTTGCCGTTGGACGCAGCGGACTTCACGCAGGTTTCGATGAACGCCATGCCTTCCACACCATCATCTACGGTTGGATGATCAAAAGTGCCTTTCTTGCCGTCAATGCTGGCGCGAATCGCTGCAACGGCTTCGAGATAGATATTCGCGAACGCTTCAATAAACGCTTCGGGATGGCCGAACGGCAGGCGCGTGAATTTCTTCGCCACATCGCTGACGTAATTATTTCCTCGCCGCAAAATTCTCGCCGCCTCGCCCTTCGGCACGAACTTCAATTCATTCGGATGCTCCTGTTGCCACGCAAGCGCGCCCTTCGTTCCGTAAACGCGGATATTCAAATTATTCTCCTCGCCGCAGGAAATCTGGGAGCAATGCAGCACGCCCTTCGCGCCGCCGTGATAGCGAATGAGCATGTTGGCATCGTCTTCCAGCTTGCGGCCGGGAATAAAACTAGTGAACTCCGCGCACAGCTCGTCAATCTTCAAACCCGTGATGTAGCGCCCCAAATTTTCCGCGTGCGTGCCGATGTCGCCCACGCAGCAGCTCGCGCCCGCCTTCTTCGGGTCCGCGCGCCACGCGGCCTGCTTCTGTCCGGTTTCCTCAATCTTATCGAGCAGCCAGCCTTGCGGATATTCGGCGACGACTTTCAAAATCTTGCCGAGCTGGCCGGTGCGGACGAGTTCGCGCGCTTCCTTCACCATCGGGTAGCCGGTGTAATTATGCGTGAGCGCAAAAACTTTTCCTGACTTACGCACCGTGTCGCGCAGCGCCTTCGCTTCCTTGACGGTCAACGTCATCGGCTTGTCGCAGACAATGTGGAAGCCCGCTTTCAGAAAAGTCGTGGCGACGGGCGCGTGCAGAAAGTTCGGCGTCACGATGCTCACGAAATCAATCCGCTCGTCCGCTGGCAACGCCGCTTCGGCTTTCGCCATCGCTTCGTAAGTCGCATAGACGCGTTTGGGATTCAGAAAAAGTTGTTCGCCCGTGAGCGCGGAGTTTTTCGCGTCCGAAGAAAATGCGCCCGCGACCAGTTCGATTTGCCCGTCGAGATTTGCGGCCAAGCGATGCACCGCGCCGATGAATGCGTTCTGTCCGCCGCCGACCATGCCGTAACGAAGTTTGCGTGTGGTAGCCATAAAATTTTTATTGGGAACGACGCAAACTAGGAGAAGCCCGCCGCCGAAACAAGTCGTGAATTGTGAGGACACTCCGCCGCCGCCTCTTTACCCACACCAAAGCGTCGTGGCGCGGCGCCTCCTGCGCAGTCCATGCCGCACGCCGACTCGTGGATGGATGGTTACTCCGGCTTCGCTTCATCGGGGAATTCCAGATCCGGTGACTGGCGCATGAGATAGACGGCGATGTCGCGGTGATGCGGCCAGACCCACAGTTCCTCCAGCGTGAGTCTGGCGAGCAGCGCGTATTTGTCGGCGAGGGGATGTTCGTTGTCCCACGGGTTGGGCGGCGGTTCGACTTTTTCTTTCACGGCAATATCACCAAAGCCGGATTCATCTTCCTCCTCGTCCTCCTCCTCGCGTTCCCACGGTGCGGGCGGCAACGGCGTGGGCGGCGGGGCGGTGAAGTCTTCGGGCTTGATGATTTCGCCGAGCTGCTTTTTCAATTCCAGCCGGTGCTGGCGTTCGAGAAATTCCATCCGCTCGCGCTGTTGGCGTTCGTAGTCCGCTTTTTCCTGTTCCTCGTCGAACTGCGCCTGCAGTTCGATTTGCGCGCGGGTCGGTTCCAGGGTGGGCGATTGAAGGCGAATCCAAAAGGTGCCGACGTAGTCGTGCTTGAGCCGGGCGATGGCTTCGCGGGTGGCTTCGAGAATTTCGCGGGATTTTTCCACGAGGGCGTAGGCGTGAATCTGCACGGTGAAACTCCGGTAAACGCCTTCGCCTTCAGCCGTGCCCCAGTCATTGCAGCCGATTTTTTTACTGATGGCTTTGAACAGATAGCGCCCGACCCAATCGCCCTGAAATTTACGCAGCGCCACATCGGGCAGGCCGTGGTCGCTGGGGTCCAACTGCGGCGTGTGCTGCCGATCCATGGGATGCTGCTTCGCGATGATGAGGCGCAACGGCGGCACGGGGCGCGGCGTGGCGGCGAGTAGTTCATCATCCCAACGCAGCAGCAGCGCGCTCATGGTTTGAACTTCCTCCTCCACCGGCGGACAGCCCGCGACGACCAGTTCGCGCAGCCGCGGCGCATCGGCCAGCGGCGAGAAATCGCGCGGCTTGGGCGGGTTGAGGACGTATTGGTAATTGGCGTTGAAGATGAGGGCCTGCAATTGGGGCAGCCGCGTAAGCGGGCGCACGTCGAGCGGGGTGAAGCCGGAGCAGGTCAGGGCGGTCAAATCCGGCAGCGCCGCCAATGGCTCGAAGCTGTGGGTGTTCGTCGAAATGGTCAGGTTGCGCAGGCGCGGAAAGGCTTCGATGCCGTCAAGCTTTTCCACGCCGCCGAGCACGAGGAATTCGCAGGCGGGCAGTTGCGGCAGTTCGCGCACCGACCGCGCGGCGAGGGGATTGCAATGTAGCGTGGCAGTGCGGACTTTGGGCCAGCTGATGCCGGGCGCGAAGGCGAGTAAATTGCCGGATAGGCTCAAGGACTCCAGTTCCTGCAATTGTTCCAGACCTTTCACATTGGGCCAATGCGAGCCGACGCGCACGCCGGACTTGCCCAGCGTGAGGGCCAGTTCGCGCAATTGTCGACAGCCGGCCAGCGGACTCAAATCCTCGCAATCCGCGCTCGCGAAATGCACCAAACGCAGCTTCGGCAGAGTGGTCAGCACGCTCACATCGGTGACTTCGCAATCACCAATTCTTAATTCCTCCAATTTCGTGAGGAAGCCGAACGCCTTTAGATCGCGAATCTGGCGTTGATTATAACCCCGGCTGCCCCACCAGATCTTGAGGAGGTGCAGGCACTCGGCGGTGCGGCAGAGATTCTGTTCGCTGATTTTTGGCTGGTAGGCCGGGTTGAGGGAACGCTGACGTTCCAGTTCTTGCCGAGCCTCCCAGTTGGTTGGCGTGTAGGATTTATGCTGGGCTTCCCAATAGCCGACCCCCTGTTCTACGATTAGTTCCAGCGTGAAACGCTCTTCGAGCGTGCGCGCACCGTCCAACGCCCAGTCAATAAACGCCTGCGAATTCATGGTTTTTTATTTACCGAAACCCTGTCCACAACGCAAGCGGCGAGCAGTGGTTTAGAAGCTGACTACCAAGTGGTGGCGAAGTTGGCCTTTGATCCATCGAAATCAGGCTTGGGAAGACTCGGCACTGCAAAAGGCGCGCACCGTTGATGGCTATGAGTATAAAAAAACCGCCATGGATTCCATAGCGGTTAGTGGAAGACGTGCTATCGGTTTAAGGCGAAATGACCCTATAGAAACGGGGCGGACTATTTTTGGTTGCCGGATCAGTGAATTGATAATTGCCGGGGAAAGTTTCAAGCGGCGCGCCCAGCACTGTCCACTGCGCCAGCGGCAACGTCAGATTCGTGGTTGCCAATACAGTGAGGGTCAAGCCGGGTTGATTGGTGAAGCTAAATTGAACGGTGTTGTTAATCTGGTAGGTTGGGTTCTTGAGCACAGGGGCAGTGTTCGGGATGAAAACCTGCTGCCAAAAAGAACCAATTCCCGCATTCGACCCAATCCGGCGCCAAGTGGAATTGTTGTTGGCTCGGGTCAGGATAGATCCGTCATACAGCGCGACCAGATTGGTTCCCGCCCCAATGCTGTATTCGGGCAAACTATTCTGTTCCCAGCGATAAATGTTCAAGCTGCCAAGCCCGGCGTCCGGTCCGACGAACCAAGTCGCTCCGTCACCGGCGGTCACCGAGCGGATCAGTTGCCAGCCGCTGCCAACACTGTTGGTGGATCCGATTCTAGAATACACACCGCCGCTGGCATTTTCCACCACCACGGAGCCATCATTTGCCACGCCGATTTGCGTTGCTAAACCGTCCACTAAAGTCGCGCTTTGATTCGTCGCTTGACGGTAGATTTGCCAGTCCGCACCGACGGCATTGGTGTTGAAATACCAGATGGCACCATCCGGGGCATAAGCGGCCGGAAAAAATTCATACGCGCCCAGCGAAGGAGTGGGTGGACGAACGATGCCTCGTTGGTCGGCAGCAACGCCATAGTAAAAACCAGCATTGATTGCCGGGCTATTGTTTGACAGCGCCATCGTCATGGTGGGTCCGCCATTGTTGGCCAGAGATTTGAGGAGTGGGTTGACGCCGAGGATATTTCCATTCACTCCGTTAACCAGATTGCCCGCACCATTTCCGGCTGCGCCGCCACCGGAGACGGCTGAGTGGTCAAACAGATTATTTTTGCTGGCTCCGTCAAACGAACCCACGACATTAGGAAAGCTACCGAAATTCCCAGCGAGAATGCTGTTTACAACTATTGGACTTCTGGTCAGACCGTAAAAACAACCGCCGTTGATACTGGCACCATTGCCCGCAAACGTGCAATTGGTGACGCTGACCACCGGGTAATCAATATAGATAACCCCTCCAGATTGGGCCGTGTTGCCCGTGAAGGTGCTATTAACGATGTCCACGGTTACATTGGCCGCGTGAATTGCCCCGCCGGCACTCGCCGAGTTGTTGATGAAAGTGCAACCGGCAATTCGCAATGCTCCATAGGATTGAACGGCACCACCATATCCACCACCCGCTGCCCCATTGCTAATTGTCAAGTTATTGAGCGTTGAGAGGGTTCGCTTTTCTGGACCACTGATTTGTTAGTCCGAGCATTGGTTTGATTTTATGGTTTCGTTGTTTCTTTGTCCATTCCCAGTGGAGGGAGGGCGAAGCCCGACCGGAGCTGGGAATGGACAGCTCCGCGCCG
>CAIWFB010000056.1 GCA_903911825.1 uncultured Verrucomicrobia subdivision 3 bacterium | reverse complement strand
TGCTGGACCAATAATTGATGACGCCATTGGTGCCGATGCTGTCGTAGATCGCACCGGTGTTGGTATTGTAGAGCACGGCGCGCTCCCAGTAATACATATTGGTGGCCTTGTTCCAATAATTCGTGTCGCCGTAAATTTGATAGAGCAACGCGGCGGCGATGGCGCCCGGACCATTAACGCAGGCATTCTTACCATTTTTATCGGTCGTCCACCAAAGACCGCCGCCCAACGTGCTGTCCCAGGCGCGCGCGTAGCAGGCGTCGAAATTCGCTTTGGCGATGGCGCAATAATTCGAGCGTCCTGTGGCCACGCCGCCGCGCGCAAACGCGAGGACGGCCCACATGATGTCGTCGTTGTAAATATTGTAGGTCCACGACGAGCCGTTGTTCTTGAGAAAGCCGTTGAGCAGATTCGTGGTCATCCCAGCGTAGATGGAATTGGAATTCCATTCGTAAGCGTCAATGACCGTTTCGATCATCTCCGCTTGCCCCCAAAAATACGCGATGCCGCCGGTCTGCGTGTCTTTGATATAACCGTTCGTGCCATTGAGGGAATAAAACGCCGACGTGTAAGCGCCGGAGACGGCTTCAACATCTTTCGCTGTAAACGCCGCCGCCGAAAAATTCAGCAGCAGCAAAACGCCGCAAGCGAGCTGCCAAAATAAATTGCTTGGCCACGGCTTCATGCGTCGGCGTTCGGGCGGCGGCGGAGGTTGGGGTGCATACAAACTGATAGCAGACAAACCGTCTCAAGTCCTGTGGCATGAATCGGCCACGCTAAACAAACTAGAGCGCCGCTCGTAGAAGAATTATTCCTCGCCCCAAATCCGTTTCAGATGCGCGACCCCACGCTGGACGGATTCAAGCGGAACTTTGGGGCTTAGTTCAAACACCTTGATGTGCTCGGGCTTCACGAAGGGTTTTAACGCCGCGAAGTCAATGTGTCCGCCGCCGGGGGGGAAATGGTCGCGCGCGGGAGCTTTCACATCGTGCAAATGAAAACCGGCCAAGAGGTCAGCATGGGCGGCAAGATGCTCCATGTGATTGATGAAACCAAGGTCCGCCTTGATCTGGGCGTGGCCAACGTCGTGCCAGTAATAAACGTGCGGCGCGGGAAATTCTTCGAGCAAGGCTTTGAAGTCGGATTCCACGGGCAGTTCTTCCACGGCTTCACGGATTTCGATACCAAACTTGAGATTGCGATATTTGGATTCGGTCAGCAGATGGCGCAAGGTTTCGCGGGAACGATCCCAATACTTTTTCTTTTTCGCATCGCGGGCGGCATTGGCTTCGGCCACGAGTTTTTGAAACTTGGGCGTGCCCTGCTCGCCACGCGAAAGTAGTTCCTTAAGTTTGCCGGTGTAATCCTTGAGTTCCATGCTGCCGAAATGCAGCACGACCAGCGGCGCACCGACGCGCTGGGCAAAATCGAGCGTGTTGATGGTGTGTTTGATGGCCAATTCGCGGTCGCGCTCGCGGTCGGAGGAAAATTCGTAAAGATTCGGCGAGGGCCCAGTGACGCCGACGGGGAGCGGACAGAAATTATGGAGCGTGGAAATCTTCATCTCACCCGCTTTGACGGCATCGAGAATACCCGGCAGCAGGCTCAAGCGGATACCGTGGCTAAGCTCGGCGTATTCAAAGCCGAGGTCGCGGATTTCGCGGAGCATGGCGCGGCCGTCGGTGTGGCGGCCGGAGTTCCAACAGGTGGAGAACGAATACATAAAAAAACCGGCCGCACTCCAACGAATGCGTCCGGTCTGGGAAATGCAAATCACGGCCTAGTCATCAGCGTGGCGCGCGGAAAGCATGGCGGAGAAACGCGAGACCTTTTCTTTACGACGGCGGACGGCGCTCGGCTTTTCAAATTGCCGGCGGGCACGCACGATCTTGAGCGTGCCTTCGCGATCGACTTTTTTCTTCAGTCGACGTAACGCACGTTCTACAGGTTCGCCTTTTTTCAGTTTAATCTCTGTCATTGCACTCACTTCCTTTCGGGGTGCGGGGACAACTCACCACGGGTGAATTCCCGCAAAAATAGGAACGCAGAAAATAGATTTTTGACGCGTTAAGTCAATGAATAAAACCCGTGAAACGGGGTTGCCTCAATTCAACCAGTTCTCCATTCTTCAATCAACTGTGATGGAAATAATAACTCTGCCATTGTCTGAAGTATTGGCTTTAGATGACGTCGTCGTTTTTATGCCAAATTATTCGGAGTTAGATTTTGACAAAGAATGGGAGGCTGTTCGCGATAGCCTGCGCGAAAAACTCGCACTTAAATGGAAAGAATCGTGCTATGGCGATGCCGATTTTTTAATCGGCGATGACCGCACGAACAGCTGGACACAAGCTGGAAGCATCCAAAACACAAAAATGCTGTCCTCCCATCTTTCAAAGACGATATTCGATGTTTTGAGTATGTCATCGCATCCCGATAAATGGGCCGTCATGTTCGATATCAATTGTTGGAATGGTCTGCTAAAGCTGGAACGCGTAAATGGCCTGATTGTGTTGAAAGACAATATCCTCTATGTGGCAAAAGATAAAAAATATGATTATGAACAAATTTTGAAACTGTTTTCTGCTCCTTGAAATCACTGTTATTGCATAACGAGTTTGATTCTTCATTCTTCATTCTTCATTCTTCATTCAAATGAGCCTTGCTGAACATCGTCAGGCGATCGATAAACTGGACGCGCAAATCGTCCGGTTGCTCAACGCACGCACGCGCCATGTGCTCGCCATCGGCGAAATCAAACTGGCGGCGGGCGAAGAAATTTACGCACCGCACCGCGAGCGCACGGTGTTTGAACGCGTCTGCAGCCACAACGCCGGCCCCATTACGAACGACCAGCTCCGTGCCATTTATCGCGAAATCATGTCCAGCGCCTTGGCGTTGGAAAAGACCATGACCATCGCGTATTTCGGGCCGGAAGCGACGTTCACGCATCAGGCGGCGATCCAGAAATTCGGCTCCAGCCTCGCTTACTCCGCGCAAAAGACGATTGGCGATGTCTTCACGGAAGTTTCCAAACGCGGCGCCGACTACGGCGTGGTGCCCGTGGAAAATTCCACCGAAGGTGTCGTGACGCACACGTTGGATATGTTCGTGGACAGCGAATTAAAAATCGTTTCGCAGATCGTCCTGAAAATCCAACAGTGCCTCATGAGCAATTCGCCGCTCGCGAAGATCAAAAAACTTTACGTCCACCCGCAATCGCTCGCGCAATGTCGCGGCTGGCTGGCGAAACATCTGCCGCGCGTGGAGATTGTGGAAGCTTCCTCCAACGCGCGTTCCGCCGAACTGGCGTCGAAAGAAAAATTCGCCGCGTCATTGGGTGGTGCGCTGGCGGCCGAAAAATACGGTCTAAAAATCATCGCGCAGGACATCCAGGACAACACCGTGAACGTCACTCGCTTCATCGTCCTCGGCCGCACTTGTAGTCCGCCCACGGGTGATGACCGCACGAGTTTGATGTTGAGCGTGGCGGACAAAGCTGGGGCCTTGCACGAAGCCATCGCCGCGTTCCGTAAGTTCAAGATCAACATGACGAAGATTGAATCGCGTCCGAGCAAACGGAAGGCGTGGGAATATTTCTTCTTCGTGGACTGCGCGGGACATTACCAAGATGCGAAGGTGGCCAAAGCCATCGCGCAACTCGGCAAGCACTGTAACTTCGTGAAAATTCTCGGTTCGTATCCAAACGTGGATTGAGCCAACCGTTCAAACCTGCGTGTTCTTGGAGACAAACTCCACACCGTGTTCGCGGGAAATCAGGTTTGCGGCGATACGCCCGGATTCGTAGATTGTTGGCAAGCCACTGCCCGGATGCGTGCCACCGCCGACGAGATAGCAGTGACCAAGTTCTTCAAACTTGTTGCGCGGACGAAAATAAAGCATCTGCGATAATTTGTGCGCGAGGTTAAACGTCGCGCCCAGATGAATGTTGTGGCTCTGCCATTCGTCCGGTGAAATCAAAATTTCCTCGCGGATATGCGAACGTAAATCCGTCATCCCGCAGCGCGCTTCCATCGCTTCAATCAATTTGTCACGGAACGCTTTTTTATGCGTCGCCCAATTGATAGCGGCGGTTTTGTTAGGAACGGGAACTAGAACGTAAAGCGCCGAATGTCCGGGCGGCGCAAGGTTCGGATCGGTCACACTGGCGTTGCGAACGTAGAACGAACATTCGTCGGATAACACTTTGCGCTGAAACACGTCCTCAATGTTTTTCCGATAATCGTCGGAAAAGAAAATCGTATGGTGCGGCAGGTCGTAAACTTTATCCACGCCGAGATACAGCATGAAGGTGGAGCAGGAAAATTCCTTCTCATCAATCTTCGGCGGTGTGTATTTCTTGAGCACGCCCGGCGGCACGAGATGATTCATGGCGTAACCGAAATCAGCGTTCAACACCGTTTCGTCACCGAGAATTTTTTCGCCGGATTCCAGTTCGACGCCACGCACGTCGCGACCTTCGAGCACAAGCTGTTTCACCGGCGAACTTAGCCGGATATCCACGCCGTATTCGCGACAGACTTTGGCCATAGCTTCGGAGATCTCGCTCAAACCGCCTTGTGTGTGATAGACGCCATAAGCGTGTTCCACGAACGGCAGAATGGAAAACAGGCCGGGGCAATCCCACGCGGACATACCGAGATATTTTGCCTGAAAGGTGAAGCAGAGCTTGAGCCGGTCGGGTTTGAAATAACCGCCGAGCACATCCATGACGGATTTGCCGAGGGAGAGATGCGGCACGGCTTTGAGCAAATTGAGGTCGAGATAGCTCGTCAGCGAGGAATAATCTTTCTGCAAACAGGGATACATCTTGCGGAAACGTTCCTGCTCGGTTTCGAGAAAGTGCCAGTAACCTTCGGCGTTGCCGGGAAATTTTTCATTCAACTGCTTGAGCATCGCCGCGTGATCGGTCGTCGGCTCGAACATCATGTCTTTGAATTGCAGCCGATACATCGGCTCTAGTTTGATGAATTCGAGATAGTCCTCACTCTTGCGCCCAGCTTCCTCAAAGACTTCATCGAGAATAAATTTCATCATCAGGAACGTCGGGCCGGTGTCGAATTTGTAACCGTTGCGCGTGATGGCCGCGCTGCGACCGCCTACGCGGTCATTTTTTTCGAGCAAGGTGACTTTGAACCCGCGCGCGCCCAGCAGCATGGCGGTGGTTAATCCGCCTGGCCCCGCCCCGATGACAATGATGTGTTTCTTTTTCTGACTCGATGAATTCATTTATCCCTTAAACTTGTCCGCTAGATTTAGCACACCGCCGCACTTGCCGCAAATTGCCATTTGGGTTCGCGGTTGAATTCTCGGAGCGATGCGGGCAATCTCCCTCGCGTGAGTCATCTTGCCAAAGCTCGTGAAGTATTCGCCATCGAACTGGCGGCGTTGAAAGCCGTCAGCGCGCAACTGGACAAATCGTTTGATGCCGCCGTCGAGACCATCATCGCGGCGCTCAAACAGCGTGGTAAGATTGTCATTGTCGGCATTGGTAAATCCGGCAATGTCGGCGCCAAAATCGCGGCCACGTTGACCAGCACCGGTTCCACCGCCGTCGTGCTGAACAGTGTGGATGCGCTCCACGGCGACTTGGGTATCATCAACGATGGCGATGTGATTCTAGCGTTGAGTTACTCCGGCGAATCCGAAGAATTACTCAACCTGCTACCTGCGCTGAAACGGTTTTCGGTCAAATTCATATCGCTCACCGGCAATCTGAAATCGTCGCTCGCCAAGCACAGCGACGTTTCGCTCAGCGTCAAAGTTCCCAAGGAGGCTTGCCCTTTCAACCTCGCGCCCACCAGCAGCACCACCGCCACGCTCGTCATGGGCGATGCGCTGGCGATGGCGGTTCTCCAAGCGCGTGGCTTCAAACAAAAAGATTTCGCCAAGTATCATCCGAGTGGGGCGATTGGCCGCGCGATGTTGCTGAAAGTCGGCGACATCATGCGCAGCGGTGAACGCAACGCCATCGCGCAAGAAAATCTGCCGGTGAAAGAAGCGCTGATGGTGATGACGCGCGCCAAATCCGGCAGCCTCGGCGTAATTGATGCACGCGGTAAACTTGTCGGTATTTTCACCGATGGCGATTTCCGCCGGCACATGGCCAGCGACGAAAACTTGCTGTCCAAGCCGCTCAAACAAGTCATGACGCGGAATCCGATTGCGGTGCGCGACGATGCGTTGGCGGTCGAGGCGCTCAAAATCTTTAACGAACGGAACATTGACGACCTCATCGTAGTGAACGCGCAGAAAAAACCCGTCGGCTTGATTGATTCACAGGATTTGCCGAAATTAAAAATCATGTAACGCATGAAAACTTTACCCGCACTTTTGATGTTACCGCTGCTGCTCGGCGTGTCTGCCTGCTCCAGTCTGAAAACTTCTTCCCCCATGAAACCCGTCCAAACCGCCCAAACTTTTTCGCTCGAACGCAAACAAGTGCTCGCCGCTGACTACCTGCTGTTTCTGCCCGAGGGCTATGGTGCGGAAACCACAAAACGCTGGCCGTTGATTTTGTTTCTCCACGGCGCCGGTGAGCGCGGCAAGAATCTCGCCATCGTCGCCAAACACGGCCCGCCGAAGATTGATACCTCAGCCACGAACTTTCCGTTCATCGTGGTTTCACCGCAGTGTCCGGAAGGGAAAATTTGGTCAAACGACCTGTTGCTCGCGTTATTAGACGAAGTTGAAACCAAATATGCCGTGGACACAAAACGCGTTTATCTCACTGGCTTGAGCATGGGTGGGTTTGGCACTTGGAGTTTGGGCTTGAGCCATCCTGAACGTTTTGCAGCCATCGCGCCCATCTGTGGTGGCGGCGAATTGATCACCCCGTTGCTCGCGGACAGATCGAAGCTCACCACCCTGCCCGTCTGGGCATTTCACGGCGCGAAAGATCCCGTAGTGCCCGTGGAAGAATCCGAACGCATGGTGAAGCTGCTGAAAAAATACGAGGTGCGCGAAGTGAAGCTGACGATTTATCCCGAAGCGCAGCACGACAGTTGGACGGAAACTTACGCGAATCCGGAATTATTCCAATGGTTCCTGCAACACTCGCGCTGAAATCACGTCGTGAATTTCAGATAAATCACCTTCAAATATTCCGCTTCTTTGAAACCAGCCGGATGATCGGCGGGATGTAAAACGGTTTTAAGTTCAGAAAATTTCCGACCGGATTTCATTGCCGCTCGGCGCACGGCGTCGAAAAATTCAGCGGAAGAAACGTGCGCGGAACAAGAGCCAGCTACCAAAATACCGTCGCGGGCGAGCAGATGAATACCGAGTGCATTCACCCGTTCGTAGGCACGAATAGCACCTTCGCGTTCCGTGGCTCGTTTAGCGAGCGACGGCGGATCGAGCACTACTAAATCAAATTTCGCCGCAGTTTTTTCAATCCATTCAAACGCGTCGGCTTGCACGGTTTCATGACGACAGGCCGCTACGGCGGAGAAATTTTGGTTTAGCGCAAAGTTTCGTTTAGCGGAATCCAGCGCGTGCGCACTGATATCAAGATCCGTCACGGATTTGGCGCCGCCGCGAGCAGCGTAAACGGAAAAGCCGCCGGAAAAACTGAAGGCATTCAAAACGCGTCGCCCTTTCGCCAGCGTTTCCACCTCACGGCGATTTTCGCGTTGATCGAGAAAGAAACCCGTCTTCTGTCCGCGCAGCACATCCGCCTCAAAACGCACGCCGTGTTCGGAAAAAATCACCGGATTGATTGGGGCCGTGCCGAAAAGCATTTGTCCGTCGCGGCGTCTGAATTGTTTTTCCGCCAATGGCTGGATGTTGCGGCTCAAGCGCAGCACAAGACGTTCGCCGGAAATTTTTTCTTTAATCAGGCCAAGAATTTCATCCAAACGCGGCAGCCAGGCGGCGGTGTAAAGTTTGAGCACGAGCGTGGTGTCGTAACGATCAATGACCAAGCCGGGCCAGCCGTCGCTTTCGCCATGAATGAGGCGATAGCCAGTGGTCGTCGCGTCAAATAATCCCGCGCGGCGCGCGAGCGTCTGAACTAACCGTGCTTGCCACCAAGCCGTATCAATCGTCACGGGTTTTCCCGCGTGCAACATGCGAACGCGAATCGGCGAATCCGGATCAAATAGACCGACGGCGAGGAATTTATCTTTGCGATCGTAGATGACCGCAAGTTCGCCGAGCTGACCGGGACGATTCGTTTCGTGAATGCTGTCGCTAAATAGCCAAGGATGACCGGAGCGCACAATGCTTTCGGCAGAAGCGGTGATACGCAGGCGCAAGCGGGTTCCCGCCGACGGCTTGACGGGGGCGTCACTCATTCCAAGCCGCTCGCTTTGCGGGCGCGCTTGAGAACAGTTTGCGCCAAGGTCCGTGCTTTCAAAGCGCCCTCGGCAAGCACGCCGTTGACATAGTCGAGATTGGCGGCGAGTTCGGCCCGCTTTTGGCGCGCTTCGGCGAAGTAATTCCAATAGTGCTCGAACAAAACTTTCTTCAGATCACCGTAACCGAGACCGCCAGCGCGGAGACGCGTTTCAAAATCGCCCGCCACTTCAGCAGAGGCAACGAGCTTGAGCAATTCGATGGCGAGATTTTTATCGGCGTCGGGTTTGGGTTCTTCCGGCGTGCGAGAATCCATCTTGATGCCCATAACTTTTTTGCGCAGCAGCTTCTCCTCGCCGAAAATTTCCAGCGTGTTGCCGTAGCTCTTGCTCATCTTTTCGCCATCGAGGCCGGGCACTTTCGCCGTTTCACCTTTGATCTGCGGCTCGGGAATCACGAAGGTCTGGCCGTAGGTTTCGTTGAACTTCACGGCAATATCGCGGGTCATTTCAACGTGCTGTTTCTGGTCCTGACCGACGGGCACGAGGTTGGAATCGTAAATCAAAATATCCGCCGCCATCAGCACAGGATACGCGAAAAGACCGTGGTTGATGGGAATACCTTTGGCAGATTTGTCTTTGAAGGAATGACCTTTTTCCAACAGGCTCATCGGTGTGAGTGTGGAAAGAATCCACGCGAGTTCAGTGACTTCGGGAACATCCGACTGGCGGAAGAATACAGCTTTCTTGGGATCCAAACCGCACGCGAGAAAGTCCAGTGCGACATCCAAAGAGTTTTTCCGGCGCTGGTCCGCGTCGAACAGCGACGTCATGGAGTGATAATCCGCGATGAAATAGAACGCTTCGCCCTTTTCTTGAAGTTCGATGGCAGGCCGCATCATCCCGAAATAATTTCCGAGGTGCAACGTGCCGCTGGGCTGGATGCCGGACAAAATACGCATGGTGAAACATTAGCAGCGGCAAATGATGTGAGAAAGCATGAAAAAACCGCTCTGGAATGCCAGAGCGGTTATGGAAGAAAATGTTTTAAGCGCGACCGGTCACCACCAGAAATAGGGGTAGGTGGAGACGGTATCGGTGCGCTGGGACATTTTATTAAATTGGCGCCATTCGGCATGGCCATCCTTGAAACCAAGGTTGCCACCAGATGGCTTGGTCCCGTTCAAATGCGGGCTCATGTGCGGGATTTTGGCAGAACCGGTTCCCGTAAAACCGCCAGGAACAGTCGTCCAGCTACCGGAACCATTAACTTTTTCATTGATGGTGGCATCCGCAAACAAAACGCGCTCGGAGGTTGGAATCATGCTACCGGACGGAAATCCCTCTTGAGTTCCTCGCTCGACCAAAGTAGTCGTATTCTGGTTGGTGACATCCAGCGTAATGTTCACACCATTGGAAGCACAAAAAGCGGCCACGTAGCCCATGACGTGGTAATTATTCACGTTGAAATACCAAAGACTTTGTCCGCTTATGGTATTACCAAAATTCAAATTGTCATCAAACCGAGATTTGGTGCCGGGGCAGTAAAACGTCTTTTTGGTTGCCCCGCTCTCCAACATCAGATCACCCACTGCCCACGGCATATCCCAAGCCCAGGCAGCCGCAGTCAACTTGGGGAGCTTATCGCTGTTATCCCCCGCGTAAATGAACATCGCTACTTCGATTTGCTTGAGATTATTCAAGCACTGGATGCGAATGGCTTTTTCTTTGGCTTTGCTTAATGCCGGCAACAACATCGCGGCCAGAATGGCGATGATGGCGATGACTACTAGCAATTCAATGAGAGTAAAGGCGTTGCGTTCCGCGCGCGGGGATGACAATGGTTTCATGGGCAACATTTTGTTGGGTTATTTAATAAAGAATACTTCGGAAATTGTTTTAGGGCAATAAATAATTCTTACCCGAAAGAGTAATCGGCTCACCGGAGTCGAAGATCAGGAAGGCGACCAGACTGTTTCAGGCCAAAATCAAACGTGAAAATTTTGGCTGAGCTATCATTACAGCACGGGCTTGAGGCTGCCCTGCACAACTTGCCAGCGACGCAACTCTTTACCCAATTCGCTCGGCCAGTTTTCATCTGTGCAGGTCATGAAAACTTGACCGCTGCTTTTGCGGGCTTGCTCGAGCAACGGCAGCAGGCCGATGCGGCGCTTCACGTCCAATTCACCCATCACGTCATCAATCAGCAGAATCGGCGGCGAACCATGGATGCCCGCGAGGAATTCCGCCTGCGCCATCTTCAAAGCGATTACTAGCGTGCGCTTCTGGCCTTCGCTGCCGAACTGCGCGGCGGACTTTTCGTTCTGAAGCAACTGCACGTCATCGCGGTGGGGGCCGACGAGCGTGGCGCGAAACGTCCGTTCGCGGGCACGGGAGGAGGCGAGTTCCACGGCGAAATCATTTTTCACACTGGGCTGATATTCGATACGCAATTCCTCGGCATCATTCGAGATACGGCGATACGCCAAGCGCGCGAGCGGCGAAAATTTCGGCACTAATTCGCGGCGGGCGCGGATGATTTCGTTGCCCAGCTTCACGAGTTCGGCGGAGAAACTTTCCAGCGCCGCTTCGTCCGTGGTGCGCTGTTTGAGCAAGGCATTGCGGGCGCGCACGCAGTGCATGTAACGCTGCAGCAGCGGCAGATAGTTAGGTTGCGTTTGCGCGAGCAGTAGATCCAGAAAGCGGCGGCGCGCGCGGGCCGTGCCTTTGACCAATTGCAGATCTTCCGTGCAGAAAACCACCGTGCGCAGTGCGCCGAAATAATCCGCCAGCTTCTTCACCGGCTGCGCGTTGAGGGAAAGATTCCGCTCGCGCGCCGACCAATACATCTTGATCTCCGACTCGCCCTGCCCCACCACGTTGCCGCCAACAAAATAACCTTTCGCACCGTGCCGAACCATCTGCGCGCTGCCGACGCCCCGAAAAGAACGCAACGTGGCCATCAGATAAATCGCTTCGAGGATATTGGTCTTCCCCTGCGCGTTGTCGCCGAGGAGGAGATGGAAGCCGGGCGAAAAATCGGCATCCAACCGCGCGTAATTGCGGAAGTCTCGGAGTCGCAGATGGGCCAGATGCACGCGCGGAAAATACCTGCAACAGGTTCACCGACGAAGCCTTTTCAGCGCCGCTTGATTTTATCTAGCCGCGTGCGGACGCCGGTTTTGATTTTCTTGGCCAGCGCGGAAATTTTTTCACCGGGCATTTCGCGCAGCAGCAGATACTTCACATGCGGGAGTGGCGAACTAGCGATGTCTTCGGGCGCGGTGTTCTTCAGATTCACGCCGGGAACCAGATCAATGCCCGCCGCATGAAAAAGCTGTTTCACGAAAGCCGAACAATAGAGCGAGCGCTCCCGCGCCAAGATGTTTTCCTGCGCGCGCAATTCCGGTTTTTTCAAGGTGATGAGCGTGCCGAGCAGTTCGCGCAACGAATAGCGTTCGCGGCGAGCCACCAGTTCCAAGCCTTCGCGCAACAGGGTGGCCACCTGCGTTTCGCTCAAGCCAAAGTCCAATACGGCGAGCGTTGGATACATTTGGTCGTCGTGATATTTGTCCGCACGATTTTCTTGAACGCCTAATTGGATATTTTTTCGCAACATTTGCAGGTCGGATTCCAAAACCCAATGCTGACCGTCCACGCGTTGGCCCTCAAAAACAAAGGCGTGCGACCAATCGCTCCAGCGGCGTTCGGCGTGCAGATGCCGCTGAGCCAGTCGGATGGCGCTATCCACCTTCGTGATGCCACCGCACAAACCCACGCGCCCCGGCTGCGCGTAGCGTTCGATGAATTCGCGATTGGTCAAGCCGGTGACGGTGATGGTCTGGTTTTCCATAAAATTATTTTTGCGGTAACAAGCGAATATGCGTCGGCTGGTCACGATTGCAGGTCAGCCAGCCATTTTGTTCCTGCAACTCGACGACTTGGATAGAGCTACGGCGTTGTTCCGTGGCGTCTTGCTTAGCGCTTGCACGCCGTCCGGGATGCGTGAAGTAAAATAAAAAGGCGCGCTCGCCGCTCACGACCACGTCAGGATGACCACCCATGACTTGGTCATCGGCGCCATGACCGGGAATGGCCAGCAGGTTCGTTGGTTGCTTTGACCATTGGCTGGCGTCAGCGGAACGAAATACACCAAGCCCTTTCCACTCATCAATCACGCACCAGAATTTTCCATGCCAGCGGAAACTCTTCGGCCCTTCCCCACGACTTTTGAAGGCGAGACCTTGATCCGTCCAGTTCGCTAAATCGGGGCTATCGGCGAAATGGATGGATTTGCCAGTGCGCTCGTCGTTATACCACAGCCGCCACATTCCGTCGGGCAGGCGGAGAACGCTGGCGTCAATCACGCGATCTGAAGCGAGCGCCAGTTGACGTGGATGGTTCCAGTGAATTAAATCGGTGCTCGTGAGCTGCACCATGAAACGCGGGTGATTCCAATCTTCAAAAATCCCCGGCACGACCGTAAGAAACATTTGCCACGTTCCGTCCGGCGCGCGAATGATATCCGGTGCCCAACAAGTCACATTCGTGCCGCCGTATTCAGCGGGCAATTCAAATTGCGCCATCTGCACAAACTTCCAATGCGCCCCGCCATCCGCCGATTCAGCAATACCGATGGGCGTGCCGTGAACCCAAGTGACGCCGGATTGACCGGGTGCATTCGCGCGGCGGTCGGTGTAAAACATCCACCATTTGCCGACCTGCGGATTCCAGATGAGCGTCGGGTCCGCTGCGCCATCAAAAATCGGGTCACGATACAACGGTTTAGCCGCGATCTTGCCCATCGTTCGGCAACCGGTGACGGTCAGCGCGAGTAAAATGAAAACGAATAGCGCTCGTGGGAATTTCATCGGTCTGCAGCATGACAAACTGACGCGTCGATTGGCAAGCGGACGCTGCAGCAACGGCGGCTTACAAAAATTCCAACTTTTCAAATGACTCACATCTGACTAGACTCGCAATCCCTTTTGCTATGGCACTGATTGTTCAAAAATACGGCGGCACGTCGGTCGGCAACACCGACCGCATCAAGAATGTCGCCAAACGCGTGGCGGAATACCGTCAACGCGGCGATAAAGTCGTCGTCGTCGTCTCCGCGATGAGCGGCGTGACCGATGGCCTGATCAAGTTGGCCAAAGACATCGCGCCCCTGCCCAGCGAACGGGAGATGGACATGCTCCTCGCCACCGGCGAACAGCAAACCATCGCGCTCACCGCCATTGCTCTGCAGACCATCGGCGTGCCCGCCGTTTCCATGACCGGCGCGCAAGCGGGCATCGTCACCGACGGGGTTCACACCAAAGCGAAGATCCACAACATCACCCCGCAACAAGTCCACACGGCACTGGATGCGGGCAATGTCGTCATCGTGGCTGGTTTCCAAGGCGAAACCGCTGCGGGCCAAATCACCACGCTCGGCCGTGGCGGTTCGGATTTGACCGCGATTGCGCTCGCCGCCGCGCTCAAAGCCGACCTTTGCCAGATTTACACGGACGTGGATGGTGTTTACACCACCGACCCACGCATCGTGCCCACGGCGAAAAAATTGCAGGAGATTTCCTACGACGAAATGCTCGAACTCGCCAGTCTCGGCGCGAAGGTGATGCAGAGCCGTTCAGTTGAATTTGCCAAAAAATTCGGAGTGGTCTTTGAAGTCCGCTCCAGCCTCAACGACAACCCCGGAACCATTGTGAAAGAAGAAACGAAAAGCATGGAAGGCGTCGTCGTGCGCGGCGTCGCGCTCGACAAAAACCAGGCCAAGGTCACGCTCGTGGGCGTGCCGGACAAACCCGGCGTGGCCGCGAAGATTTTCAAGGCGCTCGGCGACGCGGCGGTGAACGTGGACATGATCGTGCAAAACATCAGCCACGGCACTCCCGACAAGGTCGGGACAACGGACATTTCCTTTACGGCGGACAAGCCGGATTTGCTCAAGGCGCAGAAGGTCATTGACG
>CAIWFB010000055.1 GCA_903911825.1 uncultured Verrucomicrobia subdivision 3 bacterium | reverse complement strand
GTCACCGGCTTTTTTCTTGTTTTCCAAGGCGAACTGATTCGCAGCGGCATCAATCTGGCGGAGGTTGTTGATGCACGCATTGGCTTGGGACGTGGCACGAGCGCGCACGAAGTTCGGAATCGCGATAGCTGCCAAGAGGCCGATGATCGCGACAACGATCATGATTTCTACCAGGGTGAAGCCCGCCTTACGGATGTTTTTGGTCTGTTTCATTTTAGTTTTCTTTCTTGTTGGTTTTACGGCGGAACGAAACAGCAGGCTGGTTTATATGATTACGACTTTGTTCCATTGATTGCCTGCTGCAACCGTATCTGGGCGACATTAAGCAACGTGAATGCCAATGTCTATAATAATTATTCACAAGCTATTCACAAACGGCGGATTTATTAGGGAATTCGCAAATAAAGCCTGCGTGAAGCATCATTTTTCGTTGCGAAGCGGCGATTTCAGGTTCAACAAGAAGTCGAAAGTGTCCCACAAATAGCCAGTAAGTGGACAGTGTCTCGCGCGCGCGATGCCAAATTAGCTCGTTAGCCGACAGCATGAGGAAATATTTGCCCCAAACCCAAAACCCGTCTTGACGCTTGGAAGCGGTGCTGGCAGGGTGTCGCCCCTCGCCAGCATAGCTCAGCGGTAGAGCGCCCGATTTGTAATCGGATGGTCGTCAGTTCAATCCTGACTGCTGGCTCCAATTTTCCCTCCGTTGATTAACAGTGCGTTAGCTTATTAAAACTCGCGGCATTCGATAAGCAAGCTGGCCATATTGT
This sequence comes from uncultured Verrucomicrobia subdivision 3 bacterium, assembly GCA_903911825.1. Classification (GTDB taxonomy): domain Bacteria; phylum Verrucomicrobiota; class Verrucomicrobiia; order Limisphaerales; family UBA11358; genus UBA11358. The sequence goes on along the minus strand of CAIWFB010000055.1, from coordinate 4,702 downwards.
TTAAAAGTTCGCCCGCTCCTGCAAAAAACTCCGTTCCTGATCAGGCGACCCGAGTTCAGTGTAAAAAATTCAGGCTGATTTTTCGCCACCCTTAGTCGCTCATTTAGCGAGTTGAGTAAAATGCCCGACTGACTCTTGCCAGTGCTGATGGCTAAGTGATTTTGCCCGAAAATCGCCGTGGTTCTCAATTGTTGGAATGGCTGCATTGACTAAATCCTTCGCCATTTTTATGAGAGGTTAAAATCATCATGGTTGTTACCACTCAAAATATGCCTAGCAATAGGCAACGGATGGTTAGTTGAAATCACTTCAATCGCCGAAGGTATTCTTGAACCGGCGCATCAGCGCCACAACCAAGTAACTGGAGATACGACAATGAAAAAGATGATTCTACTGGCCGCGATGTTTGGCCTCGCCGCTACCTTCACCGTGAAGGCTGCCGATGCCAAAGAAAACTGGGATGCAAACTGTGCCAAATGCCACGGCCCCGAAGGTAAGGGCGACACGAAAATGGGTGCCAAGCTCGGTTGCAAAGATTTGACGGACGCCAAAGTGCAGGCGGAAATCAAAGATGAGGCAGCAATCAAAGCTATCAAAGAGGGTCTTAAATCCGCTGACGACAAGACGCTGATGAAACCGTTTGAAGCCCTGTCGGACGAAGAAATCAAGGCTTTGGTCGCGCACGTTCGCACCCTCAAGAAATAACCGCTTATCAATTGGATTGCTGGCCGGTTTTTGTCCCGGTTGGGAGCACATGAATGAGTTGTCCGGTGATGAATTCACTCCCGGCCAGCAATCCGTCCCTTTTTTCCGCTCACCTACTTGCTAATGAAAACTGAATCACAACAATCTTCGCCGTCACTCTTCCGCAACTGGATCAGCTTTATCGGCATGGTGGTAGGCGTGGGCGCACTCTTTTCATTTCTGCTCCTGTTCACGCTGGATGCGATTTCAAAATTCTCCAACCCGTATGTCAGCATTCTGACCTACATGGCGGTGCCCGGAGTTTTGATCACCGGAATTTTCCTGACTTTTATGGGCGCTTGGCTAGAGCGTCGCCGCCGCGCAAAAGGCGTTGGCCCGGCGCGCGTGCAGATTGACTTAAGCAAACCCCGTGATCGCCGTATTTTAGTGACGTTCATTGCGGGCAGCGTGGTTTTTCTGCTGCTCTCGGCGATTGGTTCGTATAACGCCTTCAATTTTACGGAATCAGTGACCTTCTGCGGTGAAACGTGCCACAAAGTGATGAAGCCCGAAAAGGTGACGCACGATCACGGCCCGCATGCCCGCGTCGCTTGTGTAGAATGTCACGTAGGTAAAGGAGTTTCCTGGTTTGTGAAATCCAAGATCTCGGGTTCCTATCAGCTCTATTCGGTGGCGTTCAACAAATATCCTACGCCCATTGGCACGCCGATTAAGAATCTGCGTCCGTCACGCGATACCTGCGAAGAATGTCACTGGCCACAACAATTTGTCGGCAACCTGGATCGCACGTTTAATTATTTTCAAAGCGACGCCTCAAATTCACCTTATTCGATTCGCTTGCTCCTTAAGATAGGCGGCAGTGATCCGACCCGCGGACCGGTCGGCGGAATTCACTGGCACAATTTGCCGGGCAATAAGGTGGAATACGTCGCCACCGACGCCGCGCGCCAAAAAATCCCTTGGGTGCGCGTGACGGATGCGGCGGGAAAAGTCACGGTTTTCAAAACCAAAAATTTCACCAACGATGTCGCCAAACTAGAGGTGCGCAAAATGGACTGCATGGATTGCCATAACCGCCCTTCCCACCGCTATCTGTCACCAGAAAAAGCGGTGAACAACGCGATGGCTTTGAAAAAAATCGATTCCGACCTGCCATGGATCAAAACCAACGCGATGTATGTGTTGACCCGCAAATACAAAACAGAAGACGAAGCCAAGGACAGCATCGCCAGCCAACTCACAGCGCGTTACCCCACTGATGCGCGGGTCAAAGACGCGATTGCTACCGTTCAGCAAATTTACGCGGATAATTTCTTTCCGGAGATGAAGGCGGATTGGAGTTCGTATCCTGATAACGTCGGTCACATGATCTGGCCGGGCTGCTTCCGCTGCCATGACGGATTACACAAGACCGAGGACAAGAAGCTGACCATCAAGGCCAATGATTGCAATGCCTGCCATACGATTCTGGCGCAAGGTGCGGGCAAAGAACTAGATCAACTCGCGCCGATCGGCCAACAATTCAAACATCCCGGCGGCGACTACGATGGCGCGTGCATTGATTGTCACAATGGCGGTCCCTAGCCCATTAGCTGGGGCGGAGGCACGCAACCTTAGCTCGGCTTTTGGCCGAAATTGATGGCCATCGCCCCACCCAACAAATTAATGACCTGAACATTGGCCAGCTTAAGCGCCCGCATTTTGTCAGCCACCGCGAGTTGCGCCGGATAATGTTTCAACGACTCCAAGATGTAAGCGTAAGCCCTGGCATTGCCGCAGAATAACAGACCGATCAGCGGCACCGACAAACGCAAATGGGTGAAGTAAATCGTCCGCCACAAGGCATTTGCCGGCTTCCCGAAATCTAACACAATCAGTCTGGCGCCCGGTTTGGCGACGCGAAACATTTCGTCCAAGCCGCGCTCCCAACTAGTGAGATTCCGCAAACCATAACCAACGGTGACGACATCAAATGAGCCATCGGGAAACGGCAGTTGCTGGGCGTCACCTTGCTGAAATTTCAAACGACCTGCAATAATGCCTTTCCGCTGTTGCCGTTCCGCTGCTACCTCCAGCATCTGCGCGCTAAAATCGAGGCCAGTGGTTTCCGCACCGCGTTGGGCGATGGCAAAAGCGATATCGCCTGTGCCACAACACAAATCCACCGCGTGCTGACCGGGGGCGACTTTGGCCAGTTCTGCGACACGCCGTTTCCAGATTCGGTGCAAGCCAAAGCTTTGCAAGTCATTTAGAAAATCATAGCGACGGGCAATCCGGGCAAACAGCTCGTTCACTTTAGTGGCGCGCTGATCGCCGGGGACATAAAATTCATTACTCACCCGCCAATTCTAGCGTTCAGCCGTGATTAAGGCAAAGCGTAGAAATAACTTTGCGGTTGGCAGGTGCTTTGCTAGTTTCCGACCAAAGAAGCGTTATCATATCGAAACATCCAAACCCATGAGCACTGATCCATCAACCGCGCCCAGCCGGAAAATTCTGGTGGTGGATGATAATGAAATCGTTATCAAAACCATCTGCCTCAAATTACAGGGAGCAGGCTACAAAGTGATCACCGCTACTGACGGAGCAGAAGCCGTGGCCGCCACACGCAAAGAAAACCCTGATTTGATTTTATTGGATATAAGTTTTCCGCCCGACGTCACGAGCGTTCAATGGGACGGCTTTCGTATCATGGAATGGTTACATCGCTTAGATACGGCTAAAAAAATCCCCATCATCGTCATCACCGGCAGCGAAGAGCCTAAGACCAAAGACCGGGCAACCAGTGCGGGGGCCGTGGCCTATTTTCAGAAGCCGATCGAGCATGACGATTTATTGAAAGTGATCCGTGCTACCCTAGGCGATTCAGCGACTTAAAATTCAGGCTTGCCAGTCGGAAGAATTCGATTATTCTCACCACACTTTCGGACGCGAGCGTAGCTCAGTTGGTAGAGCATCACCTTGCCAAGGTGAACGTCGAGGGTTCAAATCCCTTCGCTCGCTCCATTTTCTTTTTCCCCTGTAAACCCCTTAAAATAAGCGCCTTTTGTCATTTTTAGCTGTCGCTTTTCTGGCGCGTGTTGACGGTTTGCCAACACTATGCCAACATAAAAGCCATGAAATTCACCGCCAGCGAAAACGGTTCCGGCAAACTTCACACGGGCATTTTGGGCAATGTCACCGTGAAGATTTACGAACACACGCGCCCGGTTGCCCGCCCCGGCGAACGCCCCGCCACGCGCACCGTGTTTCAAGTCGTGGACAACACGCTTGGCAAAGGCCGTCGCCGCTTGCGCGGTTTCTCTGAATGGGCAGAAGCCGCCGCCGAAGCCGAACGGCTCGCCAACCTGATTGCCACCGGCCAGACCGCCGCCGCCACGCTCACGAACGCCGACGCCGCCAGCTTTGGCCGCATGAAGGAACTTTTGCGCGGGATAGACGTGCCGTTTGAAATGGTCGCCGCACACTTCGCCAAAGCCTTCAAGATTCTTGGCGGTGATCGCATCGTCGAGGCCGCGACGGATTACGCCCGCCGCCATCCTGAAAACCGCCAGCCCGTTCCGATTGAGCAAGTGGCTAACGAATTGATTGAACTTAAAACCAAACGCGCCAGCGACAAGCCCGGCAAAGGTAAATATCACACTGGCGACTTGCGCTGGCGGTTGAACAGTTTCGCCGAAGCCTTCAAGAATAACGACGTCGCCCGCGTCACCGCCGCCGACGTGCAAAAATGGCTCGACGGCATGAAGGCCGCGCCGCGCTCCGTGAAAAACTTCCGCGCCGCCGTCAGTTCGCTATTCAAATTCGCCGCCGCCCGTGGCTATGTTGCCAAAGGCGAAAACCCCGCCGCCGATACCACGCTCGACAAAATCCGCATGTAAACGGCGGTTGAAAAGTGCGGCGGGTGGCGCTCGAAAAGTGCCTCACCTTCCGAGCAAAGGGAACTGGATTTTCAGGTCTCCGTCAAGCTGTTGATTCCGCTTCGAGGTAGCAGCAG
>CAIWFB010000054.1 GCA_903911825.1 uncultured Verrucomicrobia subdivision 3 bacterium | reverse complement strand
CTCCAAAGTTCAATTGCGGCTGCGGTTCGGCCTTCGCCTTCTCTTTGGCCGGCGCAGATTTTTCCTTGGGAACAAACTCGGGCGGCAACAGCAAATCGGCGATCGCGTCATACTGCCGGAACAACTTTTGCATCGCCCATTGGATTTCCCCGGCGAGCAACCGTTCCAAGTGACCGGCCTCGACGTGCGACAGCTCGGCGAAGCTCAAGCCGCGCTTAGCAATTGCCTCGGCCTTTTCAATTGCCAGCAGCGTGGTCGGCGTGACGGCTGGCAACGTCACGGACTTTGCGCCGAACTCCAGCAACTGCTTTTCCAGTTGCGAGCCTTTGAACAAATCGCCGCGCGCCTTGGCGGGATTGTTGACAATGCAATAGTCCACGCGGTCGCCCGCATAGAGAAACAGCCTGCCCGCGTTGGTCATGCTTTCCGTGTCGTCGGTTGGAAATAAAAAGAACGTGAGCCGGACGCCCTGTTCTGCGCACACATCCAGCACCTGCAATTCCTCCAGCGCGCCCAAAATCAGCGCGTCGGCTTGGGCGCGGGTATCAATGACGTGAACGGGTGCCGAATCTTTCAGCACCCGCCGGAACAGACTTAGCAGAGCCGTCTTGCTCTCATGCTCGTTGCCGAGGTGATAGGAACGCACCGCCTGCGGGTGCCGGTTGGCAAAGGTGTGATGCCGGTCATCGAGGTCGGAACCGTTCCACGGCACACCGAGTTGGTCGAGCCAAGCGGTGCGGAATTCGGCCTCGAAACTTTTGCCAAGATTCCCTTTGGATTGGGGATTGAGGTGGATGCGACGAGTGGTGTTCATAGTTTTGTTGGATCGTTCAATTTGATGTTTTCAGGACTCGGTTGCCGGAATGAACGAGGCGTTGGCGTGGCCGCCAGCACCGGCCTGCTGGCCGATGCCGATGGGTTCACCGGAGCCGGTTGCACCATCACTCCGCCGTCCTCCCAGTGAGGGCGAGCTTGGCGTTTGAGGTAGCGCCGGTAAAATTGGTGCAGTCCCTGAAACGTGATGGCGCAACCTTTCTCGGTGTGAAGTAGCGTGGCGATTTCCTGCCACGTTCGGCGTTGCTGGCGTTGTTCGCGGATGAAGTCCACGAACGCTTCGAGCCGGCTGCGATACGCCCGCCCGCCGCCATGCTGGTCATTTCTGGTTTCCGAATCCATTCACCGTCAGTTTATCCCGGCCAATGATGGTGGTGTTAGCGAGTAGCGGGCGGATTAGGCCGGGAAAATGGGCGAGTTAATGGCGATAACTTTTTCGAGTATTGAAAGGCGTTGAATTGCCCGTTGAAACCAGTTGAACGGTGTTAAACCGTAATGTTGAAAGTTGTTGAGCCGCGTTGAATTCATCAACGCCCTTCAACGCATTTCAACATGGTGATTTATGTCGCCGGCGCATCGCCAAAAAACCTACGTGAAACCGTAGGGGTGAGGCGTCCACCTTCCAGCAGACGAATAGGAGGCCAACCCATTTGCATAAAATCCGACCGGCATCGGTCAAACACGAATGTTCATTGCCAACATTTGGCGATGGTTGATTGGATGAAAATTGATCGCCCGTCGCGCTGAATGTCCGTTTCTGAAACCGGAGCGCAACGAAGCGGATGTGGAGTAAGCGAGGTTTTAGAAACGGACATTGAGGGCGTGACATCATTGGTTCAGGTCACTTGCCAGCGATTTGTCTGCGCGGTTTGTGAAGCACGAGCAAACCGGGCAGTCAAAGCGCCGTGATCCCACCATGAAATTTAGTCCCGATTTGTTCCTGTTGGATTGCCTGCGCACTGAACGGGCGTGCTGAAACCGGCAGCGAAACGGAGCAGGTCGGGAGTGGCATGAACGGACGACGGTGGAGTTGAGCGCGGTTGCAGGAAGACCGTTGAGTGCTCGAACGTCGTCATCACATCAGATGGACACGCCCTTGGATTTTTTATAGCCCTGTTCCAACTGTTGTTCCTGAAACCGTTTGATCTTCTCGTTCTGGCTTTTGACAATGGCAGTCAGCGGCAGAATCT